>JBEPWX010000064.1:0-10508 GCA_041642235.1 Mariniphaga sp. | reverse complement strand
CGGGATATTTGGCAGCAATTCCTGTCTTAATTTTATCAACGGTTTTTAACTTTTGTGATTTTTGTGCAGAAATAACTGCAGGAAGCCATAAAATGATGAAAAAGATAAAAATTCGATTCATGTTAATTCTATTACTATGTTTATTTACTAGAACTATTTTCTAAAATATATCCTGAAATCAATAACTTTTTTACAAAACTACCTAATCGGTGAAACAGGTCCAATGTATTCCGTTGCCACAACAATATTATCTTTCCATACCGTTGCCTCCTTCAGATTAATTTCAAAACCCGGATGATTTTCAGCGTATTTATCTGCACGTTTCCAGGAACTTCCGGAAACATAGTTTTGTAACTTAACGATATTAATTTTAAACTTCTCAAATTTTTCCTTATCCTCGTAGGTACGCCATTTAATACCAGGAAAAGGTTTCGCATCCTTATGATCCGGATTTTGCCTGAAGTTTTCTCTAATCCAGTATCCTTTCACCGGATTTTTTTCAATTGGATCCCAATGTCCGACAAGCTCTCCGTCAATCCAAAAAGCATGAGCCCCATCCGATTTATCGGGTGCAGAATTGAGACGTATCATTATTTCAACGCATTGCCATTCCCCTCTTTTTGAAGTTACCGGATTTTGCGGAATAAAATTATTTCCGTAATACGGATTCGGCCGGCCATCGGGGTTTCCTTCAAGGGTTTGCCACGATTTCATCTCCGGCCAATAAGAGTAAAAAAACCAATATCCGGGCGGAAAATAGGCAGGCCCTTTATTTACATTATGGGTAAATAAGTCGATTGTTGTGCTGTAATGTTCTGTTGGCTTTAAACCTGCCCTTCCTACGTGCCAGGGTGTAGGATTCATGTCACCCGACATGCTGGAGAAATGATGATTAAATCCATAATCGGCAGCAAACTTTACATAGAAACGAAAGAAAAGTTGCTCATATCCCTTTTCAAATATTTTTTTCAGTTCACTTCCTTCTCCTCCTTTTTCCCGCAATATTGTCATCTTTAAACTATTTCCTTCTCTTCCATCGGGACCGTTAATGCGATCAAGAGACAAACGATGGTCTTTTGCTCCCATATTTCCACTCCAGTTATTAAGAACTTCATCAATTGCGCTTACCTCAAAATTTTCGGTAAAAACAACCGAGGGATGTTTTTCAATTCCTTCATCACCGGGATATTTAAGGGCTATACCTTTACCAACTTTATCAACAGTTTTGAGTTTTGTCTTTGGCGGAGCCACAGCCCCGGCATTTCCAATTAGAAAAAGCACCAATACAAATACGTAAATTTTATTCATTTTTTATTCATTTTCACATTTTTAATGTTATATAAACTTATCAAGTAATAATTTTAATTTTTCGGCTCTATTGGCCCAATATATTCTGTTGCAACAACTATATTATCTTTCCAGACTGTAGCTTCCCTAAGGTTAATATTAAATTCAGGATGCTCTTTAGCATATTTCTCAGCCTGTTCCCATGAGCCTCCAGAAACATAATTTTGCAACCGGATGATATTAATCTTTAATCTTTCAAATTGCTCAGGATCTTTCAAGGTACGCCATTTAATTCCGGAAAAAGGTTGTGCATCTTTATGATCGGGATCGCTTCTATAAACCATTCCATTCCAATAACCTTCAACCGGATTTACCTCTTCAGGATCCCAGCTTCCTGCCAATTGGCCATCAATCCAGAAAGCTTGGGCTCCGTCCGATTTGTCGGGAGCAGAATTTAAACGAATCATTAACTCAACACATTGCCATTCACCTCTTTTGGCCGGGACCGGTTTTTGAGGCATAAAATTATTTCCGTAATACGGGTTTGGTCTGCCGTCTGTTGTTCCATCCTGATTCTGCCATGATTTCATTTCCGGCCAATAAGAATAAAAAAACCAGTAACCTGGAGGTGTATGGTCGGGGCCCGTTAAACTGGCATTTTTTATGGATTGATCAATTGTACTACTGAAGCTTTCAACAGGCCTTAATCCCGCGCCACCTTTTGCCCAAATTGTAGGGTTCAGGTCGCCCGACATACTTGTAAAATGATGATTATATCCAAAATCTTCAGCGAACTTAATGTAAAACCGAAAATAAAGCTGCTCATATCCCTTATCAAATATTTTTCTCAAATCGCTGCCTTCACCCTCCTTTTCACGAAGTATGGTCATTTTCAAGCTTTTATTTGTGATACTGCCATCAGGCCCGGGCAATGAAACCAGATTAACACGATGATCATCTGTGCCACGACTCCATGACCAGTTTTTAAGAACATCTTCTATTGCTTCTGCTTCAAAATTTTCAGTAAATATTACTGACGGATGATTTTTAATTCCCTCATCACCTGGATACAGTGAAGCGATTCCTTTAGTATATCTTTTTGAATTCACCTCGGCAAAATAGCTATGTGCTCCAGTCTTCAGAATTCGCGGATCATCCGATCTCACCTCAAATAAATCGGTATCAACAGAAGCCAGCATAGGATCAACCTGGTAAATGCCATTCATTTCTTTAATGGGCAAATCCGGGGGGCGATTATCATCGCTGCAATACCAGGCATTGCCGGTAAATTTAAATGTTTCGGGTTTTGTATCCGAACCTACATTGATAAAACTCTGTATTCTTTTATCGAATATTATCAGATTTGCTTCAAATATACCACTGTTGCAAGGTTGAAACCGGTCTACAGGCATTTCCTGAAGAATTCTTACCACCCATTTTTCAGGATGAATGATTGTATTGTGGTGAACCCTGCAGTTGACAGCAGTAACATAAGCCACTGGTACAATCCCCCCAATAAAATAATTCCCTGCAACTTCAATGTCTTTAGCTTCATAATCCAGCAACTCGGACCGAAAGAATTGCAGCCCTGTGCTGCCACCGATATTTATAGCCCGCTGTCCGGCATTGCGAAAAGTATTTTGTCTGATTACAATTCGTTCACTTGCTCCCTTTGCCTGTACCCCATTAGCTTGGGAAAAACCTTCCTTTCCAATAAACTGACAATTTTCAATAATTCCATCCTGGCATCCCACCATATCAATAGCAGAACCACCCCACCCAGAGAATGTACAGTTTCTTACCACAAAACTATAAAGTCCGGATAGTTTTAAAGCATCTCGGTTCCCTATTGGCCCGACGTCTTCAATTATGATATTTTCAAACACCATTCCTATTGACGGAGTTTCATGGCTTCCCCCATGATCGGAATTTATGCCATTTCCTGAACTCCCCACTACTTTAACATCACGAAGTGTAATGTATCTGCAAGCCACAAAATGTAGGGCCATAGCTCCTCCTTCAAATAAGGGCATATTGGATTCATCTGCTGCAGCAATTGTGATAGGTTTTTCAGGTGTGCCATACAATTTTGAAATCTGAATCTGATTGCCATAATTTCCCGGCGCCAGCAGGATTGTAGTACCTGGTTCTGCCTTTAGCAGGGCTTGCCGGAATTCAACAGCACTGGATACTGTGATATCATTTCCAAGAACAACAAATTGAACTGATAACAGCAAAATAAAAAAAAGGAGGTAATATACCCTAACCTGATTATAACCTGATTTTAGTTTCATCTTTCAGTATATTAAAAAATGTCAATCATTGTTTTGGTTCATGGGGCCGATATATTCTGTAGCTACTACAATGTGATCTTTCCATACGGTTGCTTCCTGAAGATTTATCTTAAACTCAGGATTTTCCGCTGCATATTTATCAGCATGCTCCCAGGATGTCCCGGAAACATAATTTTGAATTCTAATAATATTTATTTTCATGTTTTCAAAAATTTCCATGTCTTCAAACGTCCGCCATTTAATACCTGTAAAGGGTTCAGCATTACTATGACTGGGATCGTGCCGGAATTTGTCGCTTATCCAGTACCCTTCGATAGGATTTTCTTCTTCAGGATCCCAGTGCCCAACCAACTCACCATCTATCCAGAAAGCATGGGCACCATCAGTTTTATCAGGACTCGAGTTGACACGAATCATAATTTCAACACATTGCCATTCTCCTCTTTTGGCAGCTACCGGTTGATTCGGCATGAATGCATTTCCATAATATGGATTTGGTCGTCCGTCAGGAGTACCGTCAGGATTTTGCCAGGACCGCATTTCAGGCCAGTAGGAATAGAAAGCCCAGTACCCCGGAGGTGAATGATCGGGACCGGTAAGGTTAATGTTATTGGTAAACAAGTCAATAGTAGTGCTGAAACGATCTTCTGGTAGGGTTCCGGCTCCTCCCACAGACCAGGGAGTTGGATTAAGTTCCCCCCTCATACTGGTAAAGTGATGATTGAACCCATAATCTTCAGCAAACTTAACATAAAACCTAAGAAAAAGTTGTTCGTACCGATTATCAAGTACTTTCCGCAATTCACTGCCGCTTCCTTCTTTGTTCCTGGATATTGTCATTTTCAGGCTCTTATTACCAGGGCTCCCTAAGGGTCCGGAAATAGAATCAAGAGAAAGGCGGTGATCATCAGCACCCAGATTTGATGTCCATCTGTTTGCAATTAAAGCTATTGATTCTTCCTCAAAATTTTCAGTAAGAACCACTGAAGGATGCGTCTCAATTCCCTCATCCCCTGGATATTGCAATGCGATTCCCGGTCCTAATTGATCAACAGCTTTGGTTATATCCCCTTTAAAATAGTCTTCATCGATACTTATAACATTCCCCGTAATCTTAATGCCATTTCCAGCAATGAGCAAAGATTGTTTATTATTCCAGACATCAATATCTTTTCCCGTGATGCCAGATACTGCCGATGATTCGAATGCAGGATCAACCTCTGCAAGTGAACCTGCAACAGAATCAGCTGTATTGGAATGCAATGCAAAAGGCACACTTAATAATTTATTGGTATCGATTATTGTATAATTTGTTCCCCCAGTAGGATCTATTTCTGTTTTAATAAAGTAGGGGCCTACAGTCCAGTCTATATCATCAAAACCGCTTTTCCCTCCAATTCCTATACTTACCAAACCATTCGAATTGGTATTAGGTTTTTGGGTTTCACTATAAACCACTGTACCGCTCTCTGAGCCTTGCAAAATGTTTATTTGCATTCCAACAGCAGAATTTAATATTAACTCGTCATTATTGTTACGTATCACCGACTGATAACTAAAATTTTTCTGTGCTTTTGCTGTTATATAAGCATGTGCTCCAAGTTTTAAAATCCGGGGATCTTTACTCTCAATTTTAATTTCAGGAGTTTCGGCATTTTGAAGTAAAGGATTCTCCTGGTATATACCATTGGTTTCTTCGGCGGGGAGTGAAGGCTTACGGTTTAAGTCGCTGGAATACCATGCATTATTATTAAAGGTAAAGGTTTCAGGTAAGGTATTAGGACCTATATTAACAAATACCTGAACCCTTCGGTCAAATACTACCAGATTGGATTCAAAAATACCCTGCTGACATGGCAAGAACTGGTCAAGAGATTGTTCCTGCAAAATTCTCATGACCCATTTCTCAGGATTTATTATTGTATTGTGATGAACACTGCAGTTTATGGAAGTAACATAAGCCACAGGTGCTGCACTACCGACAAAATGATTTCCGGCAACTTCAATATCCTTTGCTTCATAATTTTGCAATTTGGGCCTAAAGTAGGCAAAGCCAGTACTGCCTCCTATATTTATCCCTCTTTGACCGGCATTCTTAAAAAAATTAAGGTGAATAAGAATCCGCTCCGTACCACCTTTGGTTTGAACTCCATGGTCCTGGGAATATCCCTCTTTTCCTATGAATTGGCAATGTTCAATAATGCCATCCTGGCATCCTACCATATCAATTGCGGAACCGCCCCAACCGGAGAATGTACAATTTCTCACAACAAAGTTTTGAAGGCCGGACATTTTAAGAGCATCATGATTACCTGTGGGTCCGATATTCTCAATAGTTATGTTGTCAAATACCATTCCTTTTGAAGGTGTTTCAAAACTGCCGCCATCATCGGCATTTATACCGTTACTGGTAGAACCGGAAACTATTATTCCACTAAGAGTTATGTAATTGCAATCAACAAAGTGCAATGCTTGTCCACCTCCCTGAAATACCGGCAGATTTTGTTTGTCTGCTGCAGCAATTGTAATGGGCTTTTCCGGGGTACCGCTTATATTGCTTATCTGGATACCATTACCATAATTCCCAGGCAACAGCAAGATGGTTGTTCCAGGAATGGCAGCCCTCAGTGCAGTTCTGAGACCAGTTGCATTGTTAACAGTTACTTCGTTTCCCATCGCATTCAACAGGATTACCCAAAATAACAAAGTAAGATAAAAGATAGGTTTGACTCGTACTGGTTTACACAAAAACATAATTATTTATTTTAAATTTCCATTATTTTTATTCTGAAATCCATATATAAAATAAGGCAGAATCAACAACAAAGGAATAAACCATATTGCGGCATAAGAAAACTTCTCATACCCTGCATCGTAATCATAAATCCGATGTTCCTTCAGCCCGTATATTTCTACAACAAAATCAGTGGTATAGGGATCTTTGGCATCTGGTTTATAAAGGTCGGCCATATTTTCATAAGTAGCACGCACGAGTTCAGGATTGGCTTCAATTTCAGGAATATCGTGTGGTATGTACAGACCATAATCAGGATCCAGGATATACCATTCATTATCTGCAACTTTTGCCCTTACCACCACATGCCTTGACAGGTCCCAAAGCTGTGCATCAATACCATTATCAAGCAGGATACCTTTCACAACTATCGAGTGGGTAGAACATAACCCCACTCCACGTTCCAGGTTTTTTTCATAGTTTTTGAATTCATATGCTTTATTTTTGTTAAATAAACTTTCAACCCAAAGAATATAATTTTCCCACACGGGAACCCGAAGGTTATACTTTTTCCAGCCTTCTTTTTTCCAGTAGTGTGACATGCTTTTACTAACCACATCGTTAATCCGTATCGCAAAATCCTTGTCCGATTCACCAGATTTCCTTTTTATTGCTTCTTTAGTTAGTTCATATGGGATACTAACATCAGCTATTCGTGATGTATTTTGTTCAGTCTGAATTTCAGGATTCCTCATCGATTTAAACAGACCCCACACATTAATTACTAATAATAAAATTCCAATAACAAGTAAAAATCCAAATAATTTTTGTTTCATTTACCTTCTCATTAACTTTAATAAAAACCGGGAAAAATTAAGCCATAAATTCAATGCCTCCCTGCACAACAGCAGCTCCGTCACGATAACCAGGACGTGCCCAGCTTAAAGCATGTGGTCCTGCAAGTCCTGCCAGGCGACTTTCCAAAACTTTACGATCTACACCTGCCAATTTAGTATTACCAAACTCCTGTGCCAGTTGTATGTTTTCTGTCAACGGTTGTGAACCATGATAGCCGATTAATGCAGTTGCAACTCCTTCCTGAGTCCAGACATATTCCAAAAGTTCTTTTGGTGTTGCTTCCTTTCCAACAATGTCACGCATTACTTTCATTGCCATTACGCCCACCTTTTTCCTTCTGGCAACCGGTAAAACCAATTCAGCAAAATCACCATATTTTGTTGGATTCATTGTTATAAGGACAATATCAAAATCTAATTTCTCCAGCATAAAAGCAGCATGTTTAGCATTTTGCATACTTGTAAAACCTATGTTTTTTGCCAAACCAGACTCTTTAAAATTTACCAGTTTCTTGTAAATTCCTTTTTCAATAAAAGCAATATTATCCTTTTCACTGATACCATGAATCATCAAAAGATCCACATAATCCGTTTTCATTCTTTTTAAACTGCCTTCCAGCTCTTCCAAAGCTTCATCAGCATTACGCGTTTCCAGTTTTGTGGAAAGAAGTATTTTATCGCGGTAAGGAGGTAATATACGTCCCAATCTTTCCTCACTGCTGTCTAAAGATTTGCCATCGCCAATCTGCCAAAATTTTGATGCAATATAGCTGGGCGCAGTATCAAATAAATTGATACCTCCTTTAACAGCATCTTCAAGTACTTTCTCCCATTCACCATCATTGTTTTGCAAGAACTGAGTACCGGCACCAAAAGATAAAATGGATACATCTAAATCTGTTTTACCAAGCTTACGATGGGGAATATTGTGCTTCTCATCCTTTTTTCCAAAAATGGCACAAGAACTTGCCATTCCGGCTGCAGATAAAATCACTGCTGCTTTTGATGAATCCTTTATGAATTTCCGACGTGATAGATTTGATTTCATTATTTTCTCAATTTAACATTTTTAATTCAACAACAATTTTTTTTACCCATTCTTGCAAAGCGGGCATACTAATTTCCAATTGTAATTACTTCTGAATAGGTTTTTTCATTTACTCCATCGGTAACTGTCAAAGTTACATTATAACTACCTTGCCTGAGAAAAACATGTTTCTCCTGAGGTTTATAAACTAATTCTGATCCATCATCAAAATTCCATATAAATCCAATGGGATAACCTTCAGGATCATCTGGACCAACTGCAGAAAATATTAATTCCTGATTGACTTTTCCTGAATGTGGAAAACTAGCTTGAATTAAAGGTGCATTATTTTTTTTAGGATCAGTTCTTCCTAGGCACCATTCGGCTGCCAGAATAACAAACTTCCATGTTGCGGGCACATAGGATCTTTCCGGATGGGCAACCGATAAAAATACCCTGCCTTTTCCATACATTGTGCAGGTAAGTGCAGGAGTATCCCGCAGTACATCTTTACCAATTACCCAGTTTACAAGTCCTGGAACAGAAGGACAGAAATCACTTCCTCCTCCACTGTAATGAATACTTTCCTTTATTTTAAAACTGTCAGCAACCGATGAATTCTTAATTATTGAATGTTTTAGATTAATTTCATAATCCCTCATGCTTCTTCCGTTTCCATAAGGTTGAAAACCGGGAAAGAGCCCGATTTGATTATTACGGGAGTTGCGGGTAGAATCCACTGCAATTAAACTTCCTCCACATGTCCCAAAATACCCCATTCCGTTAGCTACAGCATGCCTGATATTTTTAGCTGCAGCTTCAGAAGGGTCAAATTTAAAATACGGACCTCCGGCCCAATAAAGAAATTTGATATTTGTTAAATCAGCAGTGGCAATTTCATCTGTCTCCAGGGAGATTTCCTTTACAAAACAATCAAGTTGTTGCTCAAGAATAAGTTTTACAGTGTGATAGGAATCCGGGTTAAGCGGAGAACCGATCAGAACAACGCAGGTATCTTTTCTGGTCTGGCTAAACAGGCTGTTAAAAACAAGGCTAAAAAGCAGAAATATAAGATAAAATAATTTCATTTAAGTTCCTTTTAAAGGTATACATTACTTTTTAGAGATTTCATCAAGTTCCAATAAAGCAAATGAAGTCACTGTTGCACAATTTATCAAGAATTCTTTTGGTATCCTTACTTTCTTCTCTAGATTTCTTTGATAAATGGGATATATGCCTGCACCATATTGTTGTGCATATGTTTGGGCATCTGCCAATGCAGTTGTCTTTTCCAGATAAAGTTCTTCTCCGGTTACTTCATATGCTTTTTTGAATGCCATTATTGCTCTGGCACCAATAGGAGTATAAAAATCATATTGTTCCAACACACTTGGCCATAACCACGTTTCCGGATCGTGGACTGGAATCGGTATAGGCCCTTCCAGAGCCTGCTGATGGAATTGTTCTTTTCCCTCCTGGCAAGTACTTTGGGCATCAACTTTGGCTGGAAGAATGAAAAATATCAAAGTAAAAACTAAAATAAATTTTAAAATCAGATTTTCATTATTCAAATTATTCATTATCATCTTGGTAAAAATTATCCCCCCTGATTTTCCTGTTAATCAAAACAGGCCTTGATTTAATCAGATAAAGGTACTACTTCGTTCATCTTTTCAACCTGTAAAATATTTTCCGTTCCAAGCTTACTGAGTATCTTTGCTGACCATTCATAACTTTCCGGTATTTCACCTATGATTGTTGTTTGTGCAGGACTAACCAGGGCAGGCAATTGATTTACATCGGTTATTCTAAGAACATTGAGCATTTCAACAGCCTGTCCTTTTCCGTTTCTTTGACTGGCAACATCTTGGGTTGCAACTGGATTTTTAAGGACCAACTGTTCACAATTTCCATCAAGTAATGCGGCATACAATGCAACAACAGTCATTTCATCTTTTGCCGCAATCGATATTCTGTCGGGATCGACCTGTGGCAATGTACGGCAATATTCTATGCAGCGTAAAACATCGTATACCTGCATGGAAGCAATAGTCCTGCCAGTCCAGGCAGATGCCCTGCGAATATGCCATTGCAATGCGGGATCCCAACCCGTTTCACCTATACCTCGTGCTTCAAAATAAGCGATATTCCATGTATCGTCCAATCCTGATATAAAACTTTCAGGTCCCCAACGATCTTCATCATAATTTTCCAGCACTATCATCATAGGCTTTTTTTCAGCAGTATCTGCTCTCCAATGAAGGTCAACATTAAGACGCCATCCATCTTCAGGAACAAAACTGTGAATA
>JBEPWX010000063.1:0-10597 GCA_041642235.1 Mariniphaga sp. | reverse complement strand
ATGTACACAAATCGTATGGTACAGGCAACAACAAGTTGCATGTATTGAAGGGAATTGATCTAAATATACCCCGGGGAGCTTTTGTTTCCATAATGGGATCATCGGGATCAGGCAAATCGACCCTGCTCAATATACTTGGAATCCTTGACAATTATGATGAGGGGGCTTACTATCTCGACGGGACACTGGTAAAAGACATGTCAGAAAAGCAGGCTGCACGGCTGAGGAATGAGATGCTGGGATTTGTTTTCCAGTCGTTCAATCTTATTTCGTTTAAAAACGCCATGGAAAATGTTGCTCTTCCGCTTTATTACAAAGGAGTTAGTCGTAAAAAGCGCAACATGATAGCTATGGAATACCTCGATAAAATGGGTCTTCTGCCATGGGCAACCCACATGCCAAATGAGTTATCCGGAGGTCAGAAACAACGTGTTGCCATTGCCCGTTCCCTCATTTCTCAACCTAAAGTGATTGTGGCCGATGAACCGACCGGAGCACTTGACACGTCTACTTCTTACGAAGTGATGGGGATACTGAAGGAAATTAACGATGATGGGATTACAGTTGTCATTGTCACCCACGAGCACGATATTGCTGCTATGACACATCAGATTATCAGGCTGAAAGATGGTATCATTGCCGAGATCATACAAAACGGGGATTTGAAAGAATGGAAACAGCAGTTTTCCAGTACCCGGGTAACTGCCTGATTTAAGAATGGAATAATAACCACTGCATCGGCATTACAGGCAGCGGAATTCATCGGAACGTTTTAAATTTTTAATCCTAATAATTTACTTTAATGTTCGACATCGACAAATGGCAGGAGATTCTGGCCACCATTAAAAAGAATAAAATGCGAACCTTCCTCACCGGTTTTTCAGTAGCCTGGGGAATTTTCATGCTGATGATTTTACTGGGCGCAGGCAATGGCCTGAGCAACGGGGTGGCACAAAATTTCATGCGCGATGCAGTAAATGCCATGTGGCTGTGGAGTGGCCGCACCAGTATCCCCTATCAGGGAATGAAGGAAAACCGGCAAATAAATTTCACCAACAGCGATTATGATCTCATTAAAGAAATGCATGGCATTGAATTCACTTCCGGCCGGTACTATATTTTAGGTAACCGGTTTGCCTTTGGAAATGAATTTGGGGAATATACAGCCATTACTTGCCATCCCGAACTCAGGGAAGTCGAATCAATTGAATTGTTGAACGGGAGGTTCATCAATGAAATAGACATTCGTGAAGCCCGAAAATCGGTCGTCCTGGGAAAAGATATTTACGATGCACTTTTTAAGGAAAAGGAAGCCATCGGAGAGTATATACGTATAAATAATGTTCCTTTTAAAGTAGTAGGTATCTGCCTCGAGGGTGGCGGCACCCGTCACCGGAATGCTTATGTCCCCGTTACAACCGGTCAAAAAGTATTTAATGGTGCAAACCGGCTGCACAATTTTGCACTGACAATTGATGCCAGCGGCATTGAGGAAAGTAAAGCCATTGAAGAAAATGTGAGGGCAGCTCTGGCACGCAAACATAAATTTGATGTAAATGACCGGTCTGCAATGGGTTCTTACAACAAGCTGGAAAATTACCTGCAAACCATGCGCATTTTCGAGGCTATCAAAATTTTTATCTGGATAATCGGCATAGGAACACTGATAGCCGGAGTAGTTGGTGTAAGTAATATCATGCTGATTGTTGTAAAGGAGCGTACTAAAGAGATTGGCATTCGCAAGGCTATTGGTGCCACTCCTGGTTCAGTAATCGGACTGATCCTACTTGAAGCCATTTTGATAACCACCATTGCCGGTTATATAGGCCTTGTATTAGGTACGGGGTTGATGGAAGGGATAAATATAATGGTGGAACAACAATTTGAAGCAGCTGCCTCAACCAATAACGGAAACGGGGACATGATTTTCCGAAATCCGACAGTTGATATAAACATTGCTGCAACAGCAACCCTTCTTCTGATATTTGCCGGAGCACTGGCAGGTTATATACCTGCCAGGCGTGCTGCACGAATAAAACCCATTGAAGCACTGCGCGATGAATAATGCCGCATATATGGGATATTACCTGAAAAATGAAACGTGTAATTATTAACTGAGATGTTTGATTTAGACCTTTGGAAAGAAATTATAGACGCATTGAAAAAAAACAGGATGCGCAGTTTCATGACCGCCTTCGGCGTGTTCTGGGGCATTTTCATGCTCATCATTATGTCGGGAGCCGGACGGGCACTGGAAAATGGCATTATGGACGGCATTAAGGCATTTGCAACCAATTCAGCCTTTTTCTGGACCGAACGTACAAGTGTTCCCTATGAAGGATTTAAGCGCGGAAGAACATGGAACTACAAAAATGCCGATATAGAGTACCTGAAAACTAACCTGAGCGATGTGGAATATTTATCGCCACGGCTTTTTGGTCCAACCACCCGTGGGGGTGATAATACTATCAGGGGAAGCAAAACAGGAGCTTTTAATATTTATGGCGATTATCCTGAATATTTTAAAATAGACCCGTGGGTACCACTTAAAGGGCGGCTGCTGAATGAAATAGATATTATACAAAACCGTAAGGTATGCGTAATTGGGGAAAGGGTGGAAGAAGTGATGTTTGACAAAGGAGAAGATCCAATTGGAGAATACCTTAAAGTTAATGGCGTCTATTTTCAGGTAGTGGGTGTTGTTGAACCACAGACACGTATAAATATTGGCGGGGGACAAAAAAATGAAGCCATAATGATTCCATTCTCCACCATGCAGCGTGCTTATAATATGGGAGACGTGGTGCATTTCTTTTCAGTCACCTCTCAGCCGGGCGTAGCGGTAAGCAACCTGGAGGAACGTCTCAAACAACTGCTCAAAGAACGGCATCATATTGCTCCGGACGACCTGCAGGCAATCGGCTCCTTTAACATTGAAGTAGAATGGAAAAAATTTAACGGATTGTTTAATGGAATACAAATACTCACCTGGATAGTTGGGATTGGTACCTTATTAGCAGGTATCATTGGAGTTAGCAACATTATGATGGTAATCATCAGGGAACGTACCCAGGAAATTGGTATTCAAAGAGCCATAGGAGCCACACCATCGAAAGTGATACTACATATTGTAGCCGAAAGCGTATTCCTGACGGTGCTGGCCGGTTACATAGGACTGGCCTTGGGTGTAGGATTGCTCGAGCTTCTTAACATTGCATTGGAAGCCGGGGGTGACGAGGTATTTTTCCGCCGCCCGGAAGTAAGTTTCAAGATGGCAGTCGCAGCACTCACCGTACTCGTTTTCTCAGGCATTTTTGCCGGAATGATTCCGGCCCGCCGTGCCGTAACCATTAAACCCATCGACGCCATACGGGAAGAAAAATAAAAACAGCTAAAGAAACAATAAAAATAAAAAGTCATGAAAAAAGTATTCAGAATCATTGGAATTGTTGTACTGGCAGGGGTATTCGCAGGAACCCTGTTTTTTCTCTACAACAAATCAAAAAAGAAACCGGATGTGTTTGAAACAAAAAATCCGTTTGTAAGCGAAATTATAAAGAAAACTGTTGCCACTGGTTCGGTAGTGCCCCGTTTTGAAGTTGATATTAAACCTCAGGTTTCAGGAATTATTGATGAATTGTTTGTGGAAGCAGGCGAACGGGTTGAGAAGGACCAGGTAGTTGCCCGTATTAAAATTATCCCCGACATGGTGAACCTTAATTCGGCTGAAACAAGACTGAACCGGGCAAAAATAACTTTTGAGGATGCAAAAATTGATTATGAAAGACAGCAAAAACTTTTCGATAAGGAAGTTATCTCCTACGAGGAATATAAAAATGCCAAAGTATCCTACGACTCAGCCAGGGAAGAACTCTCAGCGGCAGAAAATAATCTTGAGCTTATTAAAAATGGTGTAACAAAAAAGGCACGAAACACTACCAATACTTTGGTGCGTTCAACCACAGCGGGAATGGTACTTGATGTTCCGGTTAAATTAGGTAATTCGGTTATTCAGTCGAACACATTTAATGACGGAACGACCATTGCCACCGTAGCCGATATGAGCGATATGATATTTGAAGGGAAGGTTGATGAAACAGAAGTTGGAAAAATCAGCGCGGGAATGCCCATCGAGCTGGAAATCGGGGCTATAGAAAAAGAAAAATTCCAGGCTGTGCTGGAATATATTTCTCCTAAAGGGGTGGAAGAAAATGGTGCCATTCAGTTTGAAATAAAAGCAAGTGTACAATTGGTTGATGAGCAGTTTATCCGTGCCGGATACAGTGCAAATGCCAACATTGTACTCGATAAAAAAGACAGTGTGCTGGTAATACCCGAAGGATTGCTTAAGTTTGAAAACGACTCATCGTTTGTTGAGGTACAGACCGAAGTGGAGCAGCAGTTTAAAAAACAATACGTACAAACCGGGTTGTCAGATGGAATAAACATTGAAATAATCACCGGATTAAACATGGATGATAAAGTGAAAGGTGAAAAAATCGATCCTAAAAAATTGAAAGAAAAAAGCAATGGCAAAGGATAATACTAAAAAAAGAACAATTATATAATGAATTTCATCTGTTTACCTGATTACTATATTTCCTACGAATTATTTTTCTATAATTGATAATTATTTGCAGGACATTTAAATCTGAAATAAAACAAAACATAATGAAAAAAAGAACAATAACCATTGCAGGAATTTTTTTCATCCTGTCAGCAATGGTTTCAACGGGGCAAGAGAAATGGTCACTACAACAATGCATTGACTTTGCCATCGAAAATAACATCCAGATAAAGCAGCAGAAAATAAATACGGACTACAATAATAACCTGGTATCCCAGGCACAGTCGGACAGGTTACCCAATCTGAATGGCAGTATTTCAAACAACTACAATTTTGGAAGATCACTCACCTACGATAATACCTATCAAAATGTTAACTCGATGCAGATAAACGGGTATCTTTCAACCGATGTTACCTTGTGGAATGGATTTATCATCAACAATACCGTAAAAATGCACGAACTCGATTTACATGCAGCCATTCAGGATTTGCAGAAAACAAAAGACGATATCGTGCTGAACACTACTGCAGCTTATCTTGAAATTTTATTTGCCGAAGAACTGGTGCAGGTTTCGGAAGCCCAGATGGAAGTTACAAAACAGCAGATAGAACGCACTGAGAAACTGATTGATGCGGGGAGCTTAGCCCGGGGTGCAATTCTGGAAATTGAAGCCCAGCTGGCACGTGAAGAACTGCAGCTTGTAAATGATCAAAACCGGGTTCAGCTGGCCTATCTGAACTTATACCAGTTCCTTGAGCTGCCGGTAGAAAATAGCTTTCAGATAAAAAAACCCAAACTTCCCGAAATAAAGGCCAATATAACCATGTCCAACTCATTCGATGTGTTTAAAAATGCCATTGATTCCCGCCCTGAAATTAAGGCTGCACAGCTAAGAGTGGAAAGTGCAAGACGACAACTAAGCATTGCCCGGGGAAACCAGTTTCCGGTGCTGAGTGCCGGAGCCAATTATTACAACCTATACAATGACCAGTATGCCGATATTTACGGCGACAAAATTGCCTTCTCCGATCAGCTTGATAACAATAAGCGGTATGCAGTAGGTGTTACCCTGAATATCCCCATTTTCAATCGCTTCCAGGTTAAAAATTCAATTTCCAATGCCCATCTGCAGATTCAGGATTATGAATACAGGTTACAATCAACAAGAAATGTGCTCCGGAAAGATATTGAGCAGGCTTATGCCAATGCCCTGGCAGCCCTGAACAGGTATATCTCAGGAGAGAAAGCTGTTGAGTCAATGGAAGAAGCATTCCGGTATACAGAAGAAAAGTTCAATGTAGGAATGATAAATTCCGTAGAATACAATGAGAGTAAAAATTATCTTACCGCAGCCCGATCGGAACTTTTACAGGCGCGTTACGAATACATCTTCCGTGCAAAGATTCTTGATTTTTACAATGGTATTCCTATTGATTTATAGAAGAATATTAATGGCTCAGAATTTATACCACTTTCTGGCATTCTTTGCATAAATTTTATCAACGACTTCTTTTGGAAGTTTCAGGCCCTGAAACTTCCCATTAATCAAATTGCTGGTCATTTCATCATCGGTAACAAAATATTTCCAATCGTTAACCCACGTTTGGTGCAACCGGTTCTCAAAAGAAGCTTTATCGCCACCCTGATCGGTAATATCAGTTCCATACAGGAGGCGGTCCTGATATTGAATAAAAAAGTCGCGTACCTTATCATGGTTTTCAACAGTCTGGTAATACAACTGTCCCATCCGTGCGGACATATCCATTGAAGCATTTGGAAAGCGGTCGAGAAAGCTGGCCATTTCATCAACACTCCACTCAAGACTGGCAAGATGACATCCTATAAAATTAAGATCAGGGTGATTTTCCAGCATCCTGTCACGGGCAGCAATTTGTTCTTCATATGATGGATATTCAGGATGAAGATACATATGATACTGAGGATTTTGTGCAAAATAATTGCTGTCGTTTTTAGTAGTCATTTCATCAAGAGGCAGCCAGCAATTTTTGGGTTCTCCCATGTGCCCTACAAGAGGAATTCCGTTTTCTTCAAGATGACGAAAAACAGGAAATAACTGCGGGTCATCAATCATAATCAGATCACCCTCTTTATTGCGGTATTCCATACCAATATTCTTCCACACTTTAACAGCTATAGCGCCATCGGCGATGCATTGGTCTATCCATGAAATGGTATTGTCTACCCAGCCCGGCTCATCCCATCCGTCCAGACAAAAAGTTGCAGTGAACACAGTAGCATCGGGATGCTGTTCTTTCAACTTTACATATCCCTGATGTGCTTCAACTACATTTTCGCATGATCCCAAAAAAGTATTGATATTCAGCATCATAAAATTATCTTCCTGTGCTTGTTCAAGTGTATTATTCTGCCGGGTATAAATATGATAATGGGCATCAATTTTTTCCACTTCTTTAAAATCTTCAACTGAATAGTAGTTGTTATTTGAACACGAAATAACAGTAATGGCTATAAAAAACAAAAACAGATTTGAAATTCTCATGGTCATTTATTTTATTTAAGAGGGATGAATTTAAACAAAAAGTTTTATAACCTGCTCTATTTTTAAAACATTTCGTGTGTTAGCCATATGATCGTTAATTTTACAGAAAAAAAATGATACAATTGTTAAGAAACCGCCGTAGCATCCGGAAGTATACCGACATACCTGTGGAGGCAGAAAAACTGGAAATTCTGAAGGAAGCGGTCCTGCGAGCGCCTTCCTCAAAAAACATCAATCCGTGGGAGTTTATTTTTGTCGAAGACAGGGAAATTATCAGGAAGCTGAAACTATGTAAACCGCATGGTACAGTCCCATTGGAAACAGCTCCGCTGGCAGTGATTATCTGCGCCGATGAAACGAAAAACGATGTGTGGATAGAAGATTGTTCAATTGCATCTATACTGCTGCAACTTACGGCACAGTCGCTGGGACTTGGAAGCTGCTGGATACAGGTAAGAAACAGACATTCCCATACTTCGGTAACTTCCGAACAATACATTCAGGAGTTGCTTGGAATCCCACCAAATTTCAGGATTCTGAATATTGTTACGGCCGGCTATGCCCAAACCGTGCGTGAAGGAAAACCTGTCAGTGAACTTCAGTATGAAAAAATAAAAATAAACCGGTTCCAACAAGGTTAGAACCGGTTTAAAAATAATACTAAAATGAATGATTAATTCAATTCATACCATTTGGTTTTGGTAACATACATCCCGGAATCCAGTCCGGGAAAGGTAGCATAGGTTGTTAATGCTTCCCCATATTCAATGGGCTTATCTTTAAGGTATTCGTAAAGTTTAATGTAATTTACCAGGGCAAAATCAATCGAATAACCTGCAATTAAAATGTGCCATAAAGCCTCCAGTCTTTCATTCGACTCATAAATAATATCTGCTTCCACATCCTGCCAGGCATCGGCTGGTAAAAGTGACTTGATTTTGTTGTGATAATTTAATGTGGTTTTACTTTTCATTTCTTCTGCATTTAAATGAAGTGTAAAACTATGCAACGGCTCATATTTCCCGAAATTCTAAATGCTGTAACAGAAGGTTACAATCACTGAATTTGATCAGTTAATTACTGATAGCACCTATGTAAAAGTTTACGGCCTGGCAGCTATTCAATTACCCAAAAAGAATGAAATCCTGCTAAAGGGTACTCTTCCTGAAAATCAAAAGAAATCTTCAAACTCAGGGGAGGAGGTTTTCAGGATGTCTTCGTCGCAGTCGAGATTGATGTCAAAATTTTCCGGTTTTTTGAAGTTCATATCTTCGGTATAGTCCAAAGCGGGATCAGCCAGAACCTTCTTAAAGAAATAACCCCAAATAGGCAGAGCCATATTTGCACCCTGACCGGAAGCAATTGTACGAAAATGAATACTTCGCAAGTCGGCACCTGTCCAAACACCTGCTGTCAGCCGGGGTGTAATCCCAACAAACCAGCCATCGGAATGGTTTTGGGTCGTTCCCGTTTTACCTGCAATAGGCATGGTGAACTTACCATAGCCATCGCGGTTCCTGAGCCTGATAGCCGTTCCCCCGTCAACAACTCCCTGGAGCAGGTTTACCATCAAATAGGCGGTATTTTCAGAAAAAGCTTCATATTGTTCAGGTTGGAAATCTGCAATAATATTTCCATAACGATCTTCGATTCTTGTAACAAAATAAGGTTTCACATATACCCCCTGGTTTGCATAAGTATTAAATGCGCCCACCATTTCGTATAGGGTTATATCCGAGGTCCCAAGAAACATCGAAGGTACCGGATCAATTGGGCTGTATATTCCCATTCGTTTCATTACCTCAGCAACTGCATTGGGATTAAACTGTTTCATCACCCATGCCGATATTTTATTACGCGATTGGGCCAGCCCCCATTTCAGAGTCACCAGTTTCCCTTCATTTTCTTCATCTAAATCAGCATCTTTTGGTTCCCAGATTCTGCCATCAGGCAACTGGAATTGCTGACTCACGTATGGTACCTTGGTGCATGGGGTATAACCATTTTGCATGGCAAGTGTATAAAGAAAAGGTTTCACCGTGGAGCCTACCTGCCTTTTACCTCCCTTTACCATGTCATACATAAAATACTGATAGTTTGGACCGCCTACATACGCTTTAACCTTTCCTGAATGGTTTTCCATTGCCATAAAAGACGATCGAAAATACCTCAGATACCATTTTATGGAATCCATAGGCGACATAAGAGTGTCAATCTCACCCTTCCATGAAAAAACGGTCATTTCAACAGGTTGCCTGAAATTTTCTTTTATTTCACTGAAACTTTTCCCCTGCCTGTTTAGAACAATGTACCGATAGGTCCGTTGTATTGCACGATTCATCAATTGCTCCACCTCCTCACCTGTCATATTATTGGCAAATGGCGGGTTATTCAGGTATTTCATACCACCGTCAAAATCAGGCTGAAGATTATTTTTCAAATGATACTCCACTGATTCAACAGCATGCTTTTGCATCCGTGAGTTAATGGTTGTATATATTTTTAATCCATCTGTGTATAGATTGTAATTTTGTCCATCGGGTTTCGTATTTTTAATGCACCACCCATACAAAGGATTTGTTTCCCAATCGATTGAATCCTCCTTGAATTTCTGCATCATTCCATCCGGATAATTCTTCTTGACGGGTTTTCGTGCAGTAAGTGTCAGTCGAAGATATTCCCGAAGATAGGGTGCCGGTCCGGTTTTGTAATCCACCTTATTATAATTGAGGTCGAGCGGGAGTTGCTTTACTGAATCCCTGGCTTCCTTCGAAATGTAGCCATACTTTGCCATCTGATTCAGTACCACATTCCTGCGCTCTTTTACCAACTCCGGGCGCCGCACCGGATTGTAAAGTGATGAATTCTTTGCCATTCCTACCAGCATAGCCGCCTGATGAAGCTCAAGCGAGTCGGGAGGTATGCTAAAATAAACATTGGCAGCTGATTTAATCCCAACTGCCAGGTTAAGGTAGTCGTACTTGTTCAGGTACATCAAAATTATTTCTTCCTTGGTATAACTGCGTTCAAGATTAACTGCAATCACCCATTCCCTGAATTTTCGCAAAACCAATTCCGGCATGCTTGCAATGTCTTCTCTGGGAAACAGCATCTTTGCAAGCTGCTGACTGATGGTACTCCCTCCTCCTGAACTTGCATCGCCGGTAACAATTCCTTTAAAAACACGTGCCAGTCCCCTTACATCAATTCCTGAATGCCTGAAGAAACGTACATCTTCAGTAGCAACAAGTGCATCAATAAGATGAGGTGGAAGATTGGAAAAACTGACATGAGTACGGTTTTCGTTAATGAAATATTTATCCAGAATATTTCCATCTTCCGAATATATTTCAGAGGAAAGTAAATTTGGAGGATTTTCAAGTTCTTCAAAGGTGGGCATAAAACCTAATGCACCTTTGGCAATGAGTATAAAAAGCAGTACCACACTGACTATACTCAGCGCAAACAATGTCCAGAATATTATAATGTATTTTTTCCAGTTTCTATT
>JBEPWX010000062.1:1645-10634 GCA_041642235.1 Mariniphaga sp. | reverse complement strand
TGGATGCGGTTGCGGATGTTAATTACAGTTTTTTTTAATTACTGTAATTTAACTATATTAACCCCGTTTTCTTGCTGTTAATCAGAGGAAACGGGGTTTTTAATTATAAAGGGGGCAACATAAAAAAATTGTTTTTATAAAATAATTTCTATTTCCATATAGTTCCACGCTATTGAAAACCAACAAAAAAGGAAAACATTTGTTACCATAATTATTAAACGAAAGTTGTGAATACATTCGGAAACATATTTAGACTTACCTCCTTTGGAGAATCACATGGCCGGGGAATTGGCGGCATTATCGACGGATGTCCTGCAGGCCTTGAACTGGATATCGATCTTATTCAGCACGATTTGTCTCGCCGTAAACCGGGACAGTCGAAAATTACCACCCAACGCAGCGAATCTGATCAGGTGGAATTTCTGTCTGGCATTTTTGAAGGGAAAACACAAGGTACACCCATCGCTTTTATTGTGTGGAATAAGGATCAGCATTCGCAGGATTATAACAACCTCAAAGATGTGTACAGGCCATCGCATGCCGATTATACTTATATAAAAAAATACGGCACCCGTGATCATCGGGGTGGAGGTCGTTCTTCAGCCCGTGAAACCATTGCCCGTGTTGTTGCAGGCTCACTTGCAAAACAAATTCTTAGCCGCCATAATATTTCCATTCAGGCATTTGTTTCAAGAGTAGGGGAGATTCAGTTGGAAAAATCGTACATCGATCTGGATCTTTCAAAAACCGATGATTCCATTGTGCGTTGCCCCGATCAGGAAACAGCTGAAAAAATGATTGCCCGTATTGAAGCTGCTGCCCATGATCAGGATACTGTTGGCGGAGTGATCTCGTGCGTTGTAAAAGGTGTGCCGGCAGGATGGGGTGAGCCGGTATTTAATAAACTGCACGCCGACCTGGGGTTTGCCATGCTCGGAATAAATGCTGTAAAAGGTTTTGAATACGGCTCCGGATTTGACGGTACCAAACTCAGCGGTTCGGAGCATAATGACGTATTTGTTTCTACCAGCGAGGGAGTCCGAACCAGTACCAACAATTCAGGAGGAATACAGGGAGGCATTTCAAATGGCGAGGATATTTACTTCAATGTAGCTTTCAAACCCATTGCAACCTTACTGAAAGAACAGCGAACAGTTGACAAGGAAAATAAAGAAACCACCATTCATCCAAAAGGAAGGCACGATCCTTGTGTTTTACCCCGTGCCGTGCCTATTGTTGAGGCTATGGCTGCTCTGGTTATGGCCGACCATTATTTATTAAGTAAATTAAATTCACTATAATATGCCCAGAAGAAAAAGAAACAGAAGAATTCAGGTTCCCCCGGTAATTAAGGGGATGTCGGTTTATGGCGTACGTGGTCGTAAATCAAACGAAGTTGTTCTTCGGCTGGAAGAATACGAAGCTATCAGGTTGCTCGATTATCAAAACCTCACCCAGGAGCAGGCTGCCGTGCATATGGATGTATCAAGGCCTACTTTGACACGTATCTACGAAGAAGCCCGTAATAAAGTGGCTACTGCCTTTGTCGAAGGCCGTGATATTATTTTCAGGGGTGGAGATATCTACTTCGATGAAAGCTGGTATAAGTGTCAAAATTGTCAGGCCAGTTTTAACAGCTACGACGAAGGTAAAGTTGAATGCCCGGTTTGCAGTTCGGAAAAAGTGATTACTCTGAATGAATTTTATGCAAAATAAAATTCCTCCGGGTATTATTTCTGTGTATCATATTCGTGAATTATTCCTATGGTAGCAGAACAATACCATAGGAACTTATTATTTATTTTTAAAATTCAAGTATTTTTAACCCTGGCAACCAGGGAAATTTGTTTTAAGGAATTATTTTATCCTGACCTTATTCATTTGCCGGCACGAAATCGAGCGAAATGGAATTGACACAATGCCTTGTATTTTTATCGGTGAACTGTTCACCGTAAAAAACATGTCCCAGGTGCCCTCCGCAGTTGTTGCATGTTATTTCCGTACGCCGCCCGTCCGCATCTGTGGTTTTATTTATTGCTCCTTCAATTTCATCATCGAAACTGGGCCAACCGCAATTGGATTCAAATTTATCGGTTGACTTAAATAGAGGAGCTTCACATTGTTTACAAATGTATGTTCCTTTTTCCTTATGTTTGTTGAACTTTCCTGTAAAAGGACGTTCCGTCCCTTTATGGATAATAACATATTCTTCAAATTCTGTCAGAGGCTTATATTCATTCATTATTGTTTTTTCCTTTATCTGATTTTCTTTTTTATTCTTTTCTATAGCTTCTTTTTGTGCATTTACCTTTCCCTGACCCTGAGCCCCGGATCTATTATTTGTTTTACCATCCAACTGCCCATAGGAAGAAACGGTAATAACTAAAAACAATATCATTAAAATTAATTTCATCTTAAGTAATTGACAATTGGGAAAGCTCATTGGTTCATGATTCATACAGTTCAATCACAAAAATTATATAAAATTTACTCTTTCCTTTAGCAAATTTCGTTCCGGTCCGTGAAGCTTTTATGCTTGCTCTGATAAAAGATAATGTCAGATTTTATCTTCTTCGGACTTTCAGCTATTAACAATACCTATTCCCGGTATATGCTTTAGTATGATTTTTCCATTTTTAATTATTATTCCCTCATACGGATCGTTAGATATAAGCAGATTGCCATCCAGGTCCGCAAAATTGGCTTTCGGAGAGAGTTGTGCCGCAGCTGATATTGCACATGAAGTTTCGGTCATGCATCCAATCATGATTTTCAAACCTAAAGCTTGAGCCAGTATGACCATTTTATGAGCTTCCCTCATGCCGGTGCATTTCATCAGCTTAATGTTGATACCGGAATACACACCAACAGCCTTGTGCAAATCGGTCAGACGCTGTACGGCTTCATCACCAATTATGGGCAGTGGTGAATGCTCTGTTAGCCAGGCATGGTCGTCAATATTGTTTTTAGGCAAGGGTTGTTCAACTAATTCAGTACCTTTTTCTTTCAACCAATAAATCATTTCAAGGGCATGCTCTTTAGTTTTCCATCCCTGGTTTACATCAATGTATAACGGTTTGTTGGTTTCCGCCCGAATGGCACTAATAATCTCCTTGTCATTGATTCCTCCCAGTTTTACTTTAAGAATTTTGTAAGGTGCCGCTTTTTGTACTTTCTGCCTGATTACTTCTGGTTTGTCAATTCCAATGGTGAAAGAAGTATCGGGAGTACTTTGTGGAGTATAGCCCCATAATTTATACCATGGTTGCTGTAAAATTTTGCCCGTCAAATCATGCAATGCTATATCAACTGATGCTTTTGCGGCTGTATTACCCGGTGCCGATTCATCAATATATTTAAGAATTTCTTCTATGCAAAACGGATCAGAAAACTGTCTGAGATTTATGGATTGCAGAAAGTGTGCGACTGTTTCTTGCGATTCTCCCAGATAAGGTGGCATGGAAGCCTCACCATAACCGAAAATACCGTCATGTTCTATTTTGGTTAGCATAACCGGTGTTGTAGTTCGCGAGCTGCTGGCGAGTGTAAAAACATGCTTCATTTGTAGATTTAAAGGTTCATATGTCAGCTCTAAACCTTTTTTAGGCAAAAATCCTTTCATATTCTAAACAGTTATATCGTGTATGATTAAATTACCTGAAGTTTCCTCTGCACAAATTTCATCTGTCGGATTCCAATATCATAGTTTATGTTTGATTATATTTCATATTTATACTTGTATAAAATTAGAACAGTTTTTATCCAGAATTCTAAATGATATTCCGGCAAAATATCTTGCTTCTTAAATGGATAATACTTCCTGCCTGTCAAAAGGTACTGCTAAATGGTAGATTTTTAAACAGCGCCTTGAATAGTAACAGTATGATAATAATTTATAATCTTTGACAGATTTATATTTACAAGTATATAAACAAAGATAGAAAACATTGCGGGACATTCATTTAATTGGTAAACAGTGAAAGAGATTTTTAATATTCCTGTATTGTATCAGGATGAACATATTCTGGTTGTGGAAAAGCCTTCGGGGCTTCCAGTGCATAAAAATGATTTTATGCCCCACGATGCACCATATTTAACAAAACTTCTGGGAGAAATAACCGGAAAACGAATTTATAATGTTCACCGGCTTGATTCCAAAACATCGGGGGTGATGGTGTTAACGTTTTCTTCTGAAATAGCCCGGGAAATAACTCTTCAGTTCGAGCGAAAAGAAGTTCAGAAAAAATACCTTGCTGTGGTACAGGGAAATCCTGGTTTTGGAACTTTCTGTAATAAAGTTTTGGTGAAGAAGAAGTCGAAATTCAAAAAAGAAGCTGTTACCCATTTTCAAACTCTGAATTCTGTTCAAACCAGTATTTCGTACAAAGATAAAAACAATATAATACTCAGCCTGGTAGAAATAACCCCTGAGACAGGTCGCTGGCACCAGCTTCGGCAGCATTTTGCCAAAAACCGATTCGACATTGTTGGAGATGCTCATCATGGCGACTTTACATTAAATAAAATAATCACAGAAAAAACAGGAATCAACAGGTTGTTGCTTCATGCTACTTCTTTGGCATTTGTGCCTCCCGGAGCTAGTAAAGCAGAAACTTTTATTTCGTCCGCACCAGCAGAGTTTAAACAGATTTTTGAAGCGGGATTATAAGCTTTTAAATCCCTGCTTTATTTAGATGTAAATTTCCCAAAACGTACGTTCAGCGCCTGCAAGATTTTTTCTGAAATCAGGTTTATTGAGCTGTCGGTAAAAATTATTTTTAACTGAAATTTGGAGTTGTTTATGCTATTTTTATACAGTTTGTCTGTTTAAATTTGCCAACACAAGCCTGATTTCCCCGTAAGAAACTTTTTCCCCCAAAGTATTTTTTAATTCAGTAATGGTTAAGGATTTATTCTTCTCCATCAATCTACTGGCGATATCATTATATTTATGGGAATCGATAAGTTCAAATACATTTAATTTCCCGTTACCCACAAAATGAGCCAAATGACTTTCAATAGTTGAAACAGCTAATTTTCGTTTGCTTGCAATTTCTGCAGGTTGAAGGCCCTGCTTAAAGAGCATCAGGCTCAATTCCCTGGTGTCAAGGCCTGCTAATTGCACTTCCTGTTGTGCATTAGAGGGATTTTCCATTCCTTTTTCATTCCGGTAGGTGAGAATTAGTGCAAGAAGTTCCTGTCCAAACTGTTCCATCTTTTTACCGCCCATTCCTTTAATCGCTTTTAATTCTATTGCCGTGGCGGGAAGTTTTTCAGCAATTTCCAGCATTACTTTTTGTAACAGAATTTTTGGTTCATTCAAACCTGTTTCCAATGATTTATGGCCTCTCCATTCCAGGAGCTTTCTGTAAAAATCTGGATGGGCTGATTTTATAGGAGTGGATTTAATACGGGCTTTTATTGTAGTTTTTTCAATACCTGATAATGCCCTTGCCGTTATATATTGTTGTACTGAAAAACCCTGGAAAACAGATTTAAAACAGGCTATTTTTACATCCATATCATTTTCCAGCGAACCAATTAATTCTGCTATTCGTTTTCGAAGTGCTTTGTTGTCGGTTTCAAATCCGGCATCTGCGAGTTGTAATTCTATTCGTGTTTTAATTCTTGACAAAAAATAATCCGATGCTTTCTGAAGCCTTTCCTGTAAAAGAATATTCTCTTCTATGTACTTGTTTTGCTTAGCAAGTTTTTCCATTTGGGGCCTAAATTTTTCTGCAACTTCAATCATTTCTTCCTGAATATTTTTTAACATTCCCTGAAGTTTCGAATGAAGGTTTCCTATCAATACAGCATCATTTTCGTTCCATATTTTTAATATATAATTAATGGTATTTGTTATATGTTTAAAATCAAATAGTTCATACAGCAAATGTAACTCATATTTTTTTCGTTGCTTCTTCAGTTCTTCTTCATCTGGTTGATTTTGTTCAACATGACTGATAAAACCGGTCACAGTAGAATCATTTATCACACAATCCAGGCTGAGTGGGGTATTTAGAACCATTCCTTCCAGGCTTTTACAACGGCTTAATGCCACATATACCTGCCCATGGGCAAATGATTGTCGTGCATCGATAATTGCTTTTTCAAAAGTAAGTCCCTGACTTTTATGGATAGTAATGGCCCAGGCCAGTTTCAGCGGATATTGAATAAATTTTCCAGCTACTTCTTCTTCAATTTCTGAAGTAGCTTCATTTAGTCTGTATTTGGTATTTTCCCAAAAATCGGGTTTAACATTTACCGTTTCAGTTTCTCCGGGACAAATTATTTCTATCTGTTCCTCAAAAATGTTTACTACTTTCCCAATTTTTCCATTATAATACCTTTTATCTTCTGAATTATCGTTTTTCAGAAACATAACCTGAGCACCTCTCTTAATTTCCAGTACTTCTTCAGCAGGATATGCAAATGTCGGAAAATCACCTTCAATTGTACAACGAAACCGGTACGATTTTGACGGGAGTTTTCGCAGACGGTTTTCATTGATATGTTTTGCCTGGTAATTATGTGTGGTAAGAGTTATATAACCTTCATTCTCCTCGGGAGAGAATCCCGGCCTGAACCTGCTGTTCAGTAATTCCAGATCGGCTGAAGTCAGTTTATTATCCCGTACCTTATTCAGCAGGTTGATAAATGACTGTTCGCTTTGTCGATAAATATGTTTTAATTCTATTCCTGTAAATTGCGATTTTTGTAAAGCACGGCTGCTGAAGAAGAAGCAGGTGTCGTAATATTTTTTTAAAATTTCCCATTCATCATCTTTAACAACAGGAGCCAGCTGCTGCAAATCTCCTATCATGAGCAGTTGCAGACCTCCAAAAGGTTGGTAGCGGTTTTTAAATCTTCGTAGAGTAGCATCTATAGCATCCAGTAAATCGGCTCTAACCATACTGATTTCATCAATTACCAGTAAGTCGATACTTCGTATGAGATTGATCTTATTTTTGCTGAACCTGTTAATACGGTCAGGGTTTGTTTCACCAGCTCTGAAATTGGAACCAGAACTATAACCTGAAAGTTGTGGTATTTGTGGTCCAAACGATAGCTGAAAGAATGAATGCATAGTAACACCACCTGCATTGATGGCTGCAACTCCAGTTGGTGCTACCACAACCATCCGTTTCGGCGATATTTCTTTAAGTCTTTTAAGGAATGTCGTTTTTCCTGTACCGGCTTTCCCTGTTAAAAATATATTTTGATTCGTGTAATGAATAAAATTGAAGGCCAGTTGAAGTTGGGAATTATCCTTAAAGTATGTCATGGCATTGGTCATATGATTGATATTCTCTTCCGAATTTAAGAAGGTTTAATGAATTATGCAAAATATAGAGTACGAAATTTCAGGTAATTTCTTTTAATTCATCCATTAACTTCTTGAATTGGCTGGTTTCAAGTTGTAATGGGTTAAGCAACTCCTGTTTTGATATTATTTGCCGGCAAATAACAATGCCATGTTCTAACAGATATTGTTTCTGCATTTTAGTCAGATAGGTTAATACAGTTATAGGATAAATTTTTTCCCGATCAATAATGTCTTTCATTCCATTTCCTTCAGGATAATCCCAGCTCAGCAGGTTTAATCCACTGCATGTTCCATAGCTGATGGCATCTAATGTGAAACGGGTATTGGTAACCACCCAGCCGTGAAATGTATATCCTTTATAATAATCTGAATCTTTCTGTTTTTTGAAAATGTCATCTACCCTCGACCGCACATAAAGAGGAACCTGCACACTTACGTTTTTACCTGGACTTTGACTGTACTTACATTCAACAAGATGCTCCTCCTTTTCTTTTAATGCAACTACATCTATTTCATGTGTAACACAGTGGCCATCCATTATATGTCCTGTTTCAACAGAGAACCCCTTGATTTCAAAAATTTTTGCTATAAAATGTTCAAAAGGAAACCCGGTAGGTCCCAATTCCATTATAGCCTTTTTTAATTTATATCTTGATGCAAGATGGTTTCTTTTTTGCTTAAGCAGGTTATAGGCCCGGGAATAAATTTCCCCGGTGGTGATTCCATTATATATCCAATTTGTTATTTCATCAATTATCTGATCTGTTTCATTTTGCCCTGCACCTGAATTGTAAAGGGAGTTTCTCAACTTTTGAACAGAGAATGCTTCTGTTTCTCCGGATGCTTTTTGTATTAATACATTATTTTTTTTCATGTTAGAATTAATTGCATTTTCTCTTACCTTCATAGCAAATGCTATTTTAACAGGAATTAAAAGTGCAAATAATTTTTTATCCGGAGATTAAAATTTAGTTATATGAATAGATTGCTTTAAATCAGAAATTATGATTGTTCATTTCTTTTGCAGGCTGACATCCTTTTAAAATAAGGTTTTCAATATAATCGCCAGGTATGGGTTTTACAATATAATCAATAACACAATTGAAGCTAAAAGCTTCCTTTTTATCCTTTTTCAATATGGAGCTTGTAGTGATTATAAAATAGGTTTTATCTTTTCTTTCCGGAAAACTATCTTCAAATTCTCTAATGAAATCGAATCCATGAATCTCTGGCATTTTAAGATCAAGTAAAATATAATCTGGAAATTTTTCTGAGTTGTTATTGTACAATTCCCGGAGCTCTTTTAAAGCTTCACCTGCATGCTCTCTCACGCTAAAGTATGATGCGTCGGATGACCAATTGATAACCATGCTGGCTAATTCATTGGTAAAAGTATCATCATCTACCATCATTACGTTATATTTTTTCATGCTTTCACAGTATTTGATTTATATGGCTGTTTTTCAGATATTCATCTGTTTTTTCTGTACTATAAAGGTCGCAAAATAAAACAAATTTTTCTACACGTATCTTATTAATTGTTAAAAATTTCTTTTAAAAATATTTTGAAGGTTAAACTTACGCATGGTTTGCTTATTACAGCAACATAGCCTCCATTTTTTTGAATCGTCGTCTGTATTAACTAAGAATTGGGAAGTTATA
>JBEPWX010000062.1:0-1635 GCA_041642235.1 Mariniphaga sp. | reverse complement strand
AATTGTGATTCTTATAGTCTTCCCGGGGGCATTAACAAGCTAATGGAACGAATAGGGGATGCTTCAATAGTTTTGCTTGGGGAAGCATCACACGGAACCCATGAATATTACACCTGGCGTGCGCTCATTACACAACAGTTAATTGAAAAAAAAGGGTTCAATATTATTGGAGTTGAAGGCGACTGGCCCGATTGCTATCGCATTAACCGCTATGTTCGTAATTATAAAAACAGCGGTGAAAAAGCTCCCGATGTGTTAAAAGAATTTCACAGGTGGCCAACGTGGATGTGGGCCAATTGGGAAATAGCAGCACTGATGGAATGGCTAAAGAATCACAATTCATCAGGTAAACGGCAGGTGGGATTTTATGGTCTCGATGTTTATAGCTTATGGGAATCGCTTGAGGCTATTTTAAATTACCTTGAGAAAAACGACCCCGAAGCACGGGTACAGGCAATGAAAGCTATGGAGTGTTTTGAACCCTACGAAAGGGAAGCCCAGGATTATGCCTTATCTACACGATTCACTCCACAGTCATGTGAAAAGGAGGTGCTGGATTTACTTCAGGAAATCCGCAAACGGGTTCCTTTATACGACAGTGATCCGGAGGCTCCCTTCAATACTGAGCAAAATGCCATGACAGCTGTAAATGCTGAGCGCTACTACAGGGCAATGGTAAAAGGAGGACCGGAATCATGGAATATCCGGGATCACCACATGACCGATACGCTGGAAAAGCTTATAAATTTTCATGGAAAAGATGCAAAGGCAGTTGTTTGGGAACATAACACCCACATTGGTGATGCACGTGCAACGAATATGGCACATGGCGGAATGGTAAATGTGGGGCAGCTGGTCCGGGAAAAATGGGGCGCTTCCGCTTCATTTTCAGTGGGATTTGGCTCTTACAGGGGATCGGTGATTGCAGGAGAATCATGGGGTGACCCGATGCGGAAAATGCAACTGCCCCCGGCACGGTCTGGTAGCTGGGAGATATTTCTGCACGATGCATGGCCAGCAGATAAAGTTATTCTGTCAAGCGATATAAAAAACCAGGAATTTTTAAGGAATTTTATTAACCATCGCGCCATAGGTGTAGTTTATAATCCTGAAAATGAAAAATATGGAAACTATGTGCCAACGATAATACCTGAAAGATACGATGCATTTGTATTCATTGATGAAACCAGGGCTTTGCATCCGTTGGAAACAATGAAAGATACCCATCTTATCCCTGAAACGTATCCCTTCGGCATCTGATTCTGTTGGTGAAATGAAGTTGTTTTTTATGCAATTGTCAGGCACAGTGCTCATGGTTGATCATTAATTTGCATTTATATGAAACATGTGTGGAAAATTCACCACTAAATTTTGGGAAGTTATTCCACAAACCCCGCGGATTATCTGTTTTCGGCAATTAAGTTAATTTTCTTATAATTCTCATAAATCGTACGATATGTCTTCCTTGTATTGTGATTTTCATGCCAATGGCTGCTGAAACCATTCTCCACTTTAATGAATTGATCTTTCTGCTTTTGCACTTATTACATTGTTGGCAGAAAAATTGGGATATACAAGTTATGAGAAGAAGCAGAAAAAAGTGTTCGGCAGTTGCATGCCATCTAATCTTTGAGT
>JBEPWX010000061.1:0-10726 GCA_041642235.1 Mariniphaga sp. | reverse complement strand
ACGAGTTTGTTCCTGTAAATGATAACAGATATGGGAAATTTCTACAAGCAAAGAATAAATGAATATTTTTCTTTTTTTAAAAAAGACCGTGATGGTGTGATGGTATTAATTATTCTCATCATACTTACTATTGTTGGAAATTATATCATTTCCGGAATAGATTTAAAACCGCGTTATGATACAAGCAAAATTAAACAGACATATGAAGAATGGGAAAGAAAACAAAAAAGGAATGATTTTTCTCCTGTACTTTTTAAATTTAACCCCAATAATGTATCCCAAGATCGGCTTGATTCCCTGTCTATTCCAGAATTTGTAAAGAAGAATATTATTAGATACCGCAATGCAGGTGGCAGTTTTGTTCATGCATCTGATCTAAGGAAAATTTATGGTATGAATGATAGTATATACCAACTTCTTGAACCATATCTGATGCTTCCTGATAAATCAGAAATTGAAAAAGATAAGGAGCAGAATTTTGTAATCGAACCATTTGTTGGTAATTTTGATCCAAATTATGCCCGTCCTGAAGAACTAGCCCGTTTTGGTTTTAATAAATTTCAGATTTCAAATATTGTGCGATATCGTAATCGGGGAGGAATATTCACAAAACCAAATGATGTATTGAAAATCTATGGCGTAGATTCAGCATTTTATCGTTCAATTAAAAAACATATTAATATTGAAAAGGCATTAAATTCTTATGCTGAAAATAATTCTGTACCTAAAGTTTGTGTAGAATTAAACACTGCTGATTCACTCGATTTAATTCAACTTAAAGGGATCGGGCCGGTATTTGCATCCCGTATCATCAAATACCGGAATTTACTTGGTGGTTTCTATTCAAAAGATCAGTTACTTGAGGTTTATGGTTTTCCCGAAGAAACATTCACTTCTCTTAAAGATAATTTTTCTGTTGACACTTTAGAAATTGAGAAGTTAAGAATTAATTTTGTGGAATTTGCTGATTTAATTCGTCATCCATACCTGAAAAGGGAAAATGTTCAGGCTATTTTAAATTACCGGCAAAACAATGGACCTCTTTTAAATGAAAAACAGATTCTTATTAATGGATTACTTGATTCAGTATCCTATAAAAATATGAAGCCTTATCTCACGTGTCGTTAAAAATGATTAAAAGGTGAGTTTCCGGTAGGAATTTTTATTTTTTTCATTTAAATTTGATTTACTGTGAATAATTTCTACATTTGCGCCTCAAATTAAAAAACATGTAGAATATGATAGTTATTCCGGTAAAAGAAGGTGAGAACATTGAAAGAGCCCTTAAAAGGTTCAAGCGTAAATTTGAAAAGACAGGCGTAATAAAAGAGTTGCGTGAACGGCAGAAATTTACAAAGCCTTCAATCAAGAGAAGAGAAGAAGTAAAAAAGGCTGCTTATATTGAGAAGTTACAACGTCAGGAAGATTAAAAGTATTATTGATTCCTGGTGTTAGTGAAAAAGATTAATGAATTATCAGGAATCCTTTATCAACTATCTGACTTTTGAGAAGAGAACCTCTTCTCATACAGTTATAGCATATAAGAAAGACCTCGATCAATTTGTGTCATACTGCACAGAAAAGATTGGGGTATTTGACTTTAAAACAGTTGATGCAAAACTTGTCCGATGTTGGGTTGTGCATCTGATGGAACTGGAATATAATCCCAGATCTGTTAATCGGAAAGTTTCTACAATTAAGGCATTTTTCAGATATTTAATGAAAAATGAAGTTGTTGAAAACAATCCGGCCGTTAATGTCACACTCCCAAAAATCAGAAAAAAATTACCCAATTATGTTGAAGAAAACAAACTCCACCAACTGTTCGATCAAGGGTATTTTCCTGAAGATTTTACAGGAATTCGTGATAAGTTGATAATTTTATTGCTGTATGGATCAGGAATTCGTCTTGCCGAATTGTTGAAGTTAAAAGAGAGCGATTTTGATATGAATGGATTTCTAATCAAAGTAACGGGAAAAAGACAAAAAGAAAGAGTGATACCTTATCCCAGAAGCATAAATCCACTTTTACAACAATATATCGAAATTAGAAACAGGGAAAAAGGAAATTCACCGGATACTTTACTTGTAACCGATAAAGGTAAACCTGTTTATCTGAAATTGGTATATCGTGTTGTAACCCGGTATTTGAGTCTTGTAACCTCACTTGAAAAGAAAAGCCCGCATGTGCTTCGACATTCTTATGCCACTCATTTGCTTAATAAAGGGGCCGATTTAAATGCAGTTAAAGAGTTGCTAGGACATGCCAATTTATCCGCAACTGAAATATACACCCATACCACATTTGAAAAGTTACATAGTATTTATAAACAAGCCCATCCCAGGGGTAATTAAAAAGTGTTTCTATGGAAGTAATAATTAATTCAGTACATTTCGATGCCGATCAGCGGCTGCTAGATTTTATTAATAAAAAAGTAAACAAACTGGATACTTTTTTTGATGGTATAATCATTGCAGAAGTGACTTTAAGAGCTTTAAAACCTGAAACACCTAAGAATAAGATTTCAGAAGTTAAGTTATCGATACCTGTCAATGGATATCTTTTTGCCAAAAAGGAGGCAGATTCATTTGAAGAGGCTACTGATTTAGCGCTCGATGCCATGAGAAAACAACTTACCAGATACAAAGAAAAAATCAAGAATAAATAAAAAGTTATTTTTGTATCGGATTATTAGATATTTAAAATAATATTTTTACATTTGCACACCCTTTTAGGGGGGCGTTTCAGAAACATCTGAATAGAAAGTAGTTGTAAAAGATTCATTTGGTTTTTAACGTTATGAATCAATTTTTTAAATAAAGAAAATTTTGCAGGTGCTTGAAAATATAGAAAGATATAATTTATATCTGTTGTTTTTGATAAAATTTTGTAATTTTGCGGCACTTAAAAAATGCCAAACATTGCGGGAGTAGCTCAGTCGATAGAGCATTAGCCTTCCAAGCTAAGGGTCGCGGGTTTGAATCCCGTCTCCCGCTCAAAAACAGAGATTGGAGTTTTAAGCCATGTTGCTTTTAACTCCTGTCTTTTTATGTGTTTTAAGCCGGAGTAGCTCAGGGGTAGAGCGCATCCTTGGTAAGGATGAGGTCACGAGTTCAATTCTCGTCTTCGGCTCAATGAATTTAGATAATAATTAAAATTTTGAATTATGGCTAAGCAAACATTCGTAAGGGACAAAGACCATGTCAACATTGGTACCATCGGTCACGTTGACCATGGTAAAACTACCCTGACAGCTGCTATCACAATGGTATTGGCCAAAAAAGGCCTTTCAGAAATCAAATCATTTGATTCTATTGATAATGCTCCTGAAGAAAAAGAAAGGGGTATTACTATTAACACAGCTCACGTTGAGTATCAGACTGAAAAACGTCATTATGCTCACGTTGACTGCCCCGGACACGCCGACTATGTGAAGAACATGGTTACCGGTGCTGCCCAGATGGACGGCGCTATTATCGTGGTAGCTGCTACCGACGGACCCATGCCCCAAACGCGTGAGCATATCCTGTTGGCCCGTCAGGTAAACGTTCCTAAACTCGTTGTTTTCATGAACAAGGTTGACATGGTTGACGACGAAGAAATTTTGGAACTTGTTGAAATGGAAATTCGTGAACTGCTTGATTTCTACGAATTCGATGGCGATAATACTCCTGTTATCCAAGGTTCTGCCTTGGGAGCCATGAATGGCGAAGAAAAATGGGAAGATAAAATAATGGAATTGATGGATGCAGTTGATAGCTGGATTCCACTTCCTCCCCGTGAAGTTGATAAGCCATTCCTTATGCCGGTGGAAGATGTATTCTCAATTACCGGACGTGGAACAGTTGCCACTGGACGTATCGAAACTGGTGTCGTTCATACAGGTGACGAACTGCAGCTGATTGGACTTGGTGCTGAAGGTCGCAAGACTGTTTGTACCGGTGTTGAAATGTTCCGTAAAATTCTCGACGATGGACAGGCTGGCGATAACGTAGGTCTGCTGCTTCGTGGTGTGGATAAAAAAGAAATTAAACGTGGACAGATTTTGGCAAAACCTGGTTCAATTACACCTCATACCAAATTTAAAGCTGAGGTTTACGTATTGAAAAAAGAAGAAGGTGGCCGTCATACTCCTTTCCACAATAAATACCGTCCACAGTTTTATTTGCGGACACTTGATGTAACCGGTGAAATTCACCTGCCCGAAGGACGTGAAATGGTTATGCCTGGTGATAACGTATCAATTGAAGTGGAATTGATATATCCGGTAGCTTTAAACGTGGGGCTTCGGTTTGCAATCCGTGAAGGAGGTCGTACTGTGGGTGCAGGCCAGGTTACTGAAATAATATAGTTAACACATTACAATATTTTGATTTAAAAGTCCCGGGAGATTAATCCCCGGGACTAATTAGCGGAAGAACTCAGAAGGGAGTTTTTTAAATGTAAGTTCAAGTCTTGCCTTCCGTACAAATTAGCTAAAAGTTAAAAATGAAACTGAAAGTATATTTACAGGAGGCTTATGATGAGCTTGTATATAAAGTTACATGGCCTACCTGGAAAGAACTGCAAAGCAGTGCATTGGTTGTAATGGTTGCTTCCTTTATTATATCACTCTTAGTATTTGCTATGGATCTGTCATTCAGAAACATAATGAGTTTTATTTATGGATTGTTTTATTAATTGAAACCCTTGGATCAAAAAATGAGCGAAACAACAAAAAGATGGTATGTTCTTCGGGCTATCGGAGGAAAAGAAAAGAAAGTCAAGGAATATATCGAACACGAAATCGCGAATGGTGATCTGAAGGGTTTTGTTGAGCAGGTTTTAATACCTACGGAGAAGGTTTATCAAATTCGAAGCGGGAAAAAAATCAGCAAAGAACGAAACTTTTTCCCTGGTTATGTTCTCATTGAGGCCAGCCTGGTGGGTGAAGTTACACACACACTCAGGAATATACCTAATGTAATCGGATTCCTTGGCGACACCAAAGGTGGGGATCCGGTACCAATCAGGCCAACTGAGGTAAACCGTATTCTGGGAAAAGTGGATGAACTGGCTGAAACCGGTGAGGAATTAAACATTCCTTTCGTAGTGGGAGAAACCGTAAAAGTAATCGACGGACCATTTAACGGCTTTAACGGAACCATTGAGGCAATCAATGAGGAGAAGAAAAAGTTGCAGGTAATGGTGAAGATTTTTGGACGTAAAACTCCTTTAGAACTGAGCTTCATGCAAGTTGAAAAGGAATAGTAACGCTTTATTTATTTATTATGGCGAAAGAAGTTGCTGGATTAATTAAATTACAGATTAAAGGAGGGGCGGCTAATCCGTCACCACCGGTGGGGCCAGCATTAGGTGCCAAGGGAGTAAATATAATGCAGTTTTGTAAGCAGTTTAATGGTCGGACACAAGATCAGGCCGGAAAAATACTACCTGTAGTAATTACTGTTTACAGCGATAAATCGTTCGACTTCATTATAAAACAACCTCCTGTAGCCATTCAGTTGCTTGAGTCAGCAAAAGTAAAAAAAGGTTCTGCCGAACCTCATGTCAGTAAGATTGGTATTGTTACCTGGGAACAGGTAAAACAGATTGCCGAATCAAAAATGTCTGATCTGAATTGCTTTACTGTTGAATCAGCAATGAAAATGGTGGCTGGAACTGCCAGAAGTATGGGAATTACCGTTAAAGGTGCTTCACCATTCAAATAACAAATTAAAATTTTTAAGATGGGCAGAATTACGAAAAATAAAAAGGCTTCTCTTGATAAACTTGAAAAGGGAAAATCTTACACAATTGACGAGGCCGCCAATCTTGTAAAGGAAATCACCTTTACCAAGTTTGACGCCTCAGTTGACATTGATGTGAGGTTGGGAGTTGACCCAAGAAAAGCCAACCAGATGGTTAGAGGCGTAGTTTCTTTACCCCATGGAACAGGAAAAGAGATTCGTGTGCTGGCTTTGGTTACTCCTGATAAGGAGGAAGAAGCTAAAGAGGCAGGAGCGGATTTTGTTGGTTTAGATGATTATATTGAAAAAATCAAAGGCGGTTGGACCGATGTAGACGTGGTAATTACCATGCCTCCGGTAATGGGAAAAGTTGGCCAGTTAGGCCGAATCTTAGGCCCCCGTGGTTTAATGCCTAATCCTAAAAGTGGTACGGTGACAATGGATATTGGTAAAGCCGTCAGCGAAGTAAAACAAGGTAAAATTGATTTTAAAGTTGATAAATTTGGTATTGTGCACACTTCAATTGGTAAAGTTTCCTTTGCTCCTGAAAAGATCAAAGATAATGCCGTTGAATTTATTAATACCATCAATAAACTGAAACCAACAGCTGCAAAAGGCACTTACATTAGGAGCATTTATCTCTCCAGTACCATGAGCCCTGGTATCAAAGTTGAACCCAAGTCAGTCACTGACTAAAACAGAGTAAAAATGAAGAGTACAGAAAAACAAGTCCTTATCGATAATTTAAAGGATCAAATCGACTCGTTCAGCCATTTTTACCTGACTGACATTAGTGGTCTAAATGCTGCTGATACCAGCGATTTAAGGAGATTGTGTTTTAAAGAAAACATCAAACTGGTTGTTACGAAAAATACCCTTCTGCGTAAAGCACTTGAAGATTCGACAAAAAATGCAGAAGAAATTTACATTGCACTAAAGGGAAACACTTCGGTAATGTTCTCCGAAACTGGTAACAGCCCAGCAAAACTGATTAAAGATTTCAGTAAAAAGCGCAAAAGGCCATTGCTAAAGGCTGCTTTTGTGGAAGAATCAGTTTATATGGGTGAAAACCAATTGGATGCACTGGTAGCAGTGAAATCGAAAAATGAACTTATTGCCGATGTAGTAGCCCTGTTACAATCACCAATGAAAACTGTGGTTTCTCAATTGCAGTCAGGTGGTAATATAATTCATGGTGTTCTTGAAACACTGAAGGAAAGAGAATAAATTTTTTTAGAAATTAAATAAAAAGAAAAATAAAATGGCAGATTTAAAACAACTTGCAGAAGAGTTGGTAAACTTAACTGTTAAAGAAGTTAACGAACTGGCTGGTATTCTTAAAGATGAATACGGCATTGAACCAGCCGCAGCTGCTGTGGCAGTTGCTGGTCCCGCAGCTGGTGCTGCTGAAAGTGAAGCCGCTGCAGAACAGACTGAATTCGATGTTATACTTAAAGCAGCCGGACAATCAAAACTTGCAGTAGTGAAACTCGTTAAAGAACTTACAGGCCTTGGCTTGAAAGAAGCTAAAGGTGTTGTTGATGAAGCTCCAAAAGCAATTAAAGAAAAAGTTTCCAAAGATGAGGCCGAAGCCCTTAAAAATCAGTTGGAAGAAGCTGGAGCCGAAGTTGAAATTAAATAAGCGCAATCAGACCTTTTTTAAGGTTTTATGGTTTAGAATCTTGCCAGGCAAGACTCTAAACCTTTTTGTGTATTTATATTTTATTTATTTAACCTGTATAAATACATGGCAGTAAATACAAAATCAGAGAGAATAAATTTCTCCTCAACACAAACCAGGTTTGATTATCCTGACTTTTTAGAAGTACAAATTAAATCATTTAAGGATTTTTTCCAGTTAAATACAACGCCCGAAAAGCGAAAGGAGGAAGGCTTATCACGCGTTTTCGAGGAAAATTTCCCGATTACCGATACCAGAAACAACTTTGTACTGGAGTTTCTTGACTATCAGGTCGATCCTCCCCGTTATTCAATTGCAGAATGTATAGAACGGGGGTTAACTTTTAGTGTACCGGTAAAGGCACGCCTGAAATTATATTGTACTGATCCCGAACACGAGGATTTTGATACTGTTGTTCAGGATGTATACCTTGGAACTGTACCCTACATGACAGATAAAGGTACCTTTATAATTAATGGTGCTGAACGGGTAATTGTATCGCAGTTACATCGTTCTCCTGGCGTATTTTTCGGTCAGAGTCTTCATGCCAATGGTACAAAGCTTTATTCTGCACGAATTATTCCTTTTAAAGGTTCGTGGATCGAATTTGCGACTGATATCAACAGTGTCATGTTTGCATACATCGACAGGAAAAAGAAGCTTCCGGTTACAACACTTTTAAGGGCTATCGGATATGAAAGCGATAAAGATATCCTGGAGATATTCGATTTGGCCGATGAGGTGAAAGTTTCAAAATCAGGTTTGAAAAAAGTTGTAGGACGTAGGCTCGCTGCACGTGTATTAAAATCGTGGGTAGAAGACTTTGTGGATGAAGATACTGGTGAAGTGGTTTCCATTGAACGAAATGAAGTTATTATCGACAGGGAAACTGTTCTTGAAGAAGAGCATATTGAAGAGATTATTGATTCCGGTGTTAAAACAATTTTGGTGCATAAAGATGATCAGCGCCAGCAGGATTATGCCATTATCTATAATACTCTTCAAAAAGATCCCTGTAACTCGGAAAAAGAAGCAGTTCTGCATATTTACAGACAACTGAGAAACGCAGAACCACCAGATGAAGCTACAGCCCGTGATGTTATCGACAAACTGTTCTTTTCAGATAAAAGATATGATCTGGGGGAAGTTGGTCGTTACCGAATCAATAAAAAATTAGGTCTCGAAGTAGATTCTGAAATCCGTGTATTAACTAAGGAGGATATTATAGAAATAATACGGTATCTGATTCAATTGGTTAATTCTAAAACTGATGTTGACGATATCGATCACCTTAGCAACCGAAGAGTTCGTACTGTAGGTGAACAAATGTACAACCAATTTGGTATTGGACTTGCCCGAATGGCACGAACAATTCGTGAAAGGATGAATGTGAGGGACAATGAAGTGTTTACACCCATTGACCTGATTAATTCAAAAACCTTATCATCGGTTATTAATTCATTTTTTGGCACAAATGCTTTGTCTCAGTTTATGGATCAAACAAATCCATTGGCTGAAATGACTCATAAAAGACGTATGTCGGCATTGGGACCAGGTGGTTTATCCAGGGAAAGAGCAGGCTTTGAAGTTCGTGATGTACATTATACACATTACGGCAGGTTATGTCCGATAGAAACTCCTGAAGGACCAAATATTGGTTTGATTTCCTCACTTTGTGTGTTTGCCAAAATTACCGACCTCGGCTTTATTTCTACTCCTTACCGTAAAGTAAGAAATGGAAGTGTGGATCTTTCTGACGAAGGTTCTGTTTATTTAACTGCCGAAGAAGAAGAAGGGAAAATTATAGCACAGGCCAATGCTCCAATCGACGCAGAGGGTAATTTTGTCAATCAGAAGGTTAAATCCAGGCTCGATGGAGATTACCCACTTATTGACAGGGAAGAAGTTGATCTTATGGACGTAGGTCCAAATCAGATTGCCTCAGTTGCTGCATCTTTAATCTCATTTCTTGAACACGATGATGCCAATCGTGCATTAATGGGTTCGAATATGATGCGTCAGGCTGTTCCACTTTTACGTCCTGAAGCTCCTATTGTAGGAACAGGACTGGAAGGCAGAGCTGCAGCCGACTCAAGGGTTTTAATTCAGGCAACTGCCGATGGTGTTATTGAATATGTGGATGCCAATCAAATCATCGTTCGTTATGATGTTACTGATGATGATCTTTTCGTAAGTTTCGATCCTGAAGTGGTTACGTATGATTTACAGAAATATACCAAAACCAATCAGGGGACTACCGTCGATTTAAAACCAATTGTACAGAAAGGAGAAAGGATTATCAAAGGACAAATTCTTTCTGAAGGTTATGCAACTGAAAATGGGGAATTGGCTTTAGGGCGCAATCTTATGGTTGCATTTATGCCCTGGCAGGGATACAATTATGAAGATGCTATTGTTATCTCTGAAAGAATTGTCCGTGAAGATGTATTTACTTCTGTACACGTTGATGAATACAGCCTTGAAGTAAGGGATACTAAACGAGGGCTTGAGGAATTTACTTCCGATATACCCAATGTCAGTGAAGAGGCAACAAAAAATCTTGATGAAAATGGGCTTATCCGTATAGGAGCTGAAGTAAAACCCGGAGATATTTTAATCGGTAAAATTACTCCTAAAGGAGAATCCGATCCTTCTCCGGAAGAAAAACTTCTAAGGGCTATCTTTGGTGATAAGGCAGGTGATGTCAAGGATGCATCTCTTAAAGCATCCCCTTCATTATCCGGGGTTGTTATTGACAAGAAATTGTTTTCCAGAGTATCTAAAGATAAAAAGGGCAAAACAGCTACAAAAACACTGCTCGATCAGATAGATGAACAGTTTGATCGTGAAGTTGCTGCTTTGCGTCTGCGGTTGGAAGATAAGTTATTTACGTTAGTAACAGGTAAAACTTCACAAGGGGTGAAGGATTATTACGGCACTGAAATTGTTCCTAAAGGGGTTAAATTTACGCTTAAGCAGCTGCAGGAAATGGATATCCTTTCGGTTAATCCTTCCAAATGGACAACTGATAAAGATAAAAATGATATGATCTTCAAGGTGATAAATAATTACATCATGAAGTATAAAGAAGCCGAAGCAGTTGCCAGACGTGAACGTTATAATGTTACCATAGGAGATGAGCTGCCAGCCGGAATTGTTCAGTTGGCTAAAATTTTTATTGCCAAAAAACGGAAATTGCAGATTGGTGATAAAATGGCCGGGCGCCATGGAAATAAAGGTATCGTTTCAAGAGTTGTTCGTCAGGAGGATATGCCTTTCCTGACTGATGGGACTCCGGTTGACATTGTTTTAAAT
>JBEPWX010000060.1:0-10830 GCA_041642235.1 Mariniphaga sp. | reverse complement strand
GCCCACAACTTCACTTAATCCATAAATATCAATAGCCTTAAGATTTAGTTTAGCTTCAATTTCACGACGCATGCTTTCACTCCAGGGTTCGGCACCAAAAATACCTATCCTAAGGTTAATTGATTCCGGTTCAATTCGCATATCGTTCATTACTTCGGCCAGAAATAATGCATAAGAAGGCGTGCATGCAATCACTGAAGTACCAAAATCCTGCATCAGCTGTATCTGCTTCTTGGTATTTCCCCCTGATACCGGAATAACTGTTGCCCCAAGATTTTCAGTTCCGTAATGTAATCCCAATCCCCCTGTAAACAAGCCATAACCATATGCAACCTGCACTATATCATTTTTATGTACTCCTGCCATACAAAGTGTTCTGGTAACTACCTCAGCCCACATATATAAATCGTTACGTGTGTATCCGACCACTGTAGGTTTGCCAGTAGTCCCTGAACTTGCATGGATCCGAACAATTTCACTCATTGGTACTGTAAACATACCAAAGGGGTAATTATCACGCAGATCAGATTTATTTGTAAAGGGAAGTTTGCCAAGGTCCTCCACCGATTGGATATCTCCGGGAAACAGACCTAATTCCTGCATTTTTGCCCTGTAACTGGGAATATTATGGTAAATCCGCTGCACTGTCTTTACCAGCCTTTGACTTTGAACAGCAGCCATTTCATCGCGTGAAGCACATTCCAATTTTTTATTCCAGATCATTCTTTGAGTCTCAATTTGTCATTGTTTAATTTGTTCAATATGCATCAGGGTTATTTTTATTTTATATCCCATAAACTGCTGAGTCATTAAGTGTTGAAATTCCACTTTGTGTCAGAAGTTTCTTAGCTTCTAAAATATCCGGAGTATCTAATATGAGAATCGCCACTCCTGTTTGACGAATGAGCCGGGTATAAGCATTTTCAATATGGATACCAGCCCGAGCTATTTTTACAAGCAATTCATCTAACCCACCGGTTTCATCTTTCATCTCAAGGGCAATAATTTCACGCAAAGCCACACTGTTCCCTTTTTGAGCCAACGCCCTATATGCTGCTTCGGGCTTATCCACCAACAGATTAAGTACACCCCAACCATGTATCATATTCGTAAGGGTTAGTGATCGAATATTGATTTGTTCTGATTTTAAGATATTGGTAATATATTCAAAATGAGCTATTTTATTTTCCAGAAACACAGAAACTTCAAAAGCCATAACTGTTAATTTTTGGTTAGCCGCCCCAGTAAAGAACGGCTTCTGATTTTTCAAACATCAAACAAAAATAAGAGGAAAATTAAAAACTGTAAGCAACAGAAAGCATATTTCTAAAATTTGTTACATTTTCAGCATTTTTTATTTTACCGTAATCGTTGAAATCTAAATCTCCATAAGCAGCTGTTGTCATGCTTAGTTCCCATCCCAAAATTAAATTTTTATACGTATAGATTACCTGGGGTGAAATTTTGTAAATCATATCGATATCGGTAGCCATTCCGTAAAAAGGTCCTATAGGAACTTCACTAGTTCCAAGATTTTTCAGATATCCGGCAAATAAGCCTGCTTTCCATTTCTGCCCGTAGATTATATTAAGCCAATTGTAAATATGATTTAAAGGAGTGTAGTTCTCAGCTCCTGTTTCGGGATCAACAGAAGCCACTGCGTAACCGCTGGGTAAAAGGCTTTCACTAACATTTTGACCATACATTGACTTCGCCTTGACTTCCAGTTTATCTTTCACATACTTCAAGTAGGCAATAGCTGCCCATGTATTCAGTTTTTCATCTGTTTTAAAAGTTCCTTGAGTGCCGTTAGTATAAATGCGCGGTTTAATGCTTTTCCAGTCGAAAGCTGCACCAATAATCCAGTGGTCATTAAAATACTGCAATTGTCCATGCAGGTTTGGTATTACAGCGTTTCGCTGGTAAGAATATGTTTTACCGTCTGGGCCTGTATTTGCATAGTTAAACTGATAAACTGCTGCTGCAATAATATCAAAATTTGAAGCCAGATGATGTGTAAACCGTAATTGGGGACTCCGGTTAAACACCTGAAAAGGCAAACCAGTGTTTTCGTTTATTACCGATGGGTATACTTTTTCAATAAAGGTAGGATGCCATGCTCTGCCAAATAATAAAGTTGATTTGGAAAAAGAAAAACTGGTATAGGCATGCCTGAGCCGAATGCCATTTGTTTCATTAAAACCAGTAAAATCTGCCTCAATATATGCAGAAACTACTGCTTTTCCCAACACCAAACCCGAAAATCGCGAACCCACCCGGGAAAAAGTATTTAAAAAATGTGCATTGGCCACCTTGTTTATGTCTTCCCCATTTTGGTCGTATTCAGGCTTGTAAGGATAAAATTCAAGCAAATGATCACAGGCACAAACATTCCTTCGCGAATCAAGGATAAAATCGTTACGTACAAAACCTGAAAAATCGACTTTAATATTCTTTGATGTTAAAAACCCCTGGGCATGAGTTATTATTGGAATAAAAGAACAAATTATGACTAATAATTTTTTCATTCAGTTTAAAATTATCAAGCTGGTTATTTTTTTATCAAAATAAAAGAAAAGAACTGAAATTCAGAAATTATAAACCGCATTAGTTGACAATAACCCTCTAACTTTCTGTTATTTATTTTCATTTTAAATTAATAATTACGATGAACTAATTTTTTAATTAATTGTAACAATTGATACATAATCGAAGTATAAATTTTTTAATATTTGAACTGTACTTAACTGAATAAAATATTATGCTGAAAAAACTGCTTCCCCCTCCTAAATGGAGGATACCGGTAATGTTTGTTTCAAGTTTACTTCTGGGCCTTGTGTTGTTTCTCTTTTACATATCAAAAGCTCACTCCTATCTTTCAGATGAGCCTGAAACCTGCACCAATTGCCATATTATGTCACCTCAGTATGCTACTTGGAGTCACAGCTCCCATCGGGAAGTGGCAACATGCAATGATTGTCATGTGCCCCATAACAACATTTTTAACCATTATTATTTTAAAGCAAAGGATGGGATGCGTCATTCGACCATCTTTACATTGAGAAATGAACCTCAGGTGATATTTATAAAACCGGAAGGTGCAGAAGTAGTGCATAACAATTGCATTCGTTGTCACAACCAATTGCTTGTTGATCCAAAACTGGATGCCTCGGTAAAAAATCATGAAGCACACATGACTGATCGACGTTGTGTTGATTGCCACCGGACAGTGCCACATGGCAGAGTAAACAGCATTTCAAGTGTTCCGAACGCAAGGGTACCACTACCCGAAAATCCCGTTCCTCAATGGTTGAGAGATATCGTAAATAAATAGTAAATAAAATAACCAAAAAAAACTAAAGATGAGTACTATACGTGAAATGACCGAAAAACATCCCTGGCTTGCATGGGTATTATTCTTACTTACCGTAGTCGTGGTATTTTTACTTGGATTGTTGGCTTCTTCAATTGTTGAACGAAGAATAGAGGCAGCCTACGTAAATGTACCCCGTGTTGAAATTTCACAGTTTGATCCACGGAATGAAGTATGGGGAGAAAACTATCCACGAGAATTTCAGTCGTATTACGCAACCGCCGATACTTCCTTCCAAAGCAAATACAACGGAAATGCCGAGATTGATATGCTGGAGCGTCACCCTGCCATGGTGGTGATGTGGGCAGGATATCTGTTTTCAGCAGATTATACACAGGGAAAAGGGCATTATTATTCAATTAGCGATATCAGGGAAAATCTTCGTACAGGAGCACCAATGAGTCCGGAGCAGGGACCTCAGCCATCGACCTGCTGGACCTGTAAAAGTCCCGACGTTCCAAGGCTAATGAATGAAATGGGCGCAGCTGAATTCTATTCCCATACCTGGGCTGAGTTGGGTAGCGAAGTTGTTAATCCCATAGGATGCGGCGATTGCCATGAAGCAGAAACAATGAATCTAACAATTACCCGTCCGGCATTGATTGAGGCTTTTGAAAGAATGGGAAAAGATGTTACCCAGGCCAGTCACCAGGAAATGAGAAGCCTGGTCTGCGCTCAATGCCATGTGGAATATTATTTCAATAAAGAAATTGCAGAAGGATCGCAATACCTGGTTTTTCCCTGGGATAATGGGTTTACTGCCGAAGCTATGGAAGAATATTACGATAACCTTGAATTCAGTGACTGGACGCATGCACTTAGCAAGGCACCCATGCTGAAAGCACAGCATCCTGGTTACGAAACCTATATGACGGGCATACATGCACAAAGGGGAGTCTCCTGCGCCGATTGCCACATGCCCTACATTAGTGAAGGAGGACAAAAATTTACTAATCATAAGATGACTTCTCCGCTGCAAAATATTTCAAGCTCATGTCAGGTTTGTCACCGGGAAGAAACTGAAGAACTTATTCGTTCTGTTTACAGGAATCAGGACAGGGTAATGGAAACCCGAAACATATTGGAGCGATTGATTGTAAGGGCACATGTTGAAGCAAAAACTGCATGGGAACTTGGAGCTACAGAAGAACAAATGGAAGATATCCTTATGGGTATACGACATGCCCAGTGGCGGTGGGATTATGCCGCAGCCTCGCATGGTGCATCGTTCCATTCACCTCTTGAAATAAGCCGGTTGGTTGGAACAGCAATAACAATTGCCCAGGAAACAAGACTGGATTTAGCACGACTTTTATCTGAACTGGGACAAAATGAAGAAATTCCCTACCCCGATATTTCAACAAAAGCCAAAGCACAGGAATTTATCGGACTGCCGATGGAAAAAATGCATGAAGAAAAAGAAGAGTTTCTTGAAACTGTTGTTCCCAAATGGGAAGAAATAGCTGCAGAAAGAGAAGCTTCTTGGATTACCCCTGTAGCAAATTAAAGATTCTGTACCAGATATGAATAAGTTTTTTTTCTGTTTAGCCATTGGACTGGTGTTCTTATGGTCTGAAGCAAAATCACAGTTTATGCTTTCAGGGGAATTCAGGCCACGTACTGAATTCAGCAGAGGTTATAAAACGCTTGCATCAGAAGGCCAGGATATGTCCGTTGCCACCGCACAACGTACCCGGCTGAATACCATCTACAGCACTGAAGGATTAAATACAAAGTTGATATTACAGGATGTCCGGTTCTGGGGAAGCCAGCCTCAACTGGTTACCAATGAAGACTATGCCACTTCGATACATGAAGCATGGGCTGAAGTTAACCTGCTAACTGATTTCTCATTAAGGGCCGGCCGGCAGGAGCTGGTGTATGACGACCACCGCATTTTTGGAAATGTGGGGTGGGCACACCAGGCACGCTCACACGACCTTGTGCTTTTTAAGTATGAAAAGGATTTAAAACTACATGTGGGTGTTGCACATCATGAAAATGCCAACACCACCAATAATATTTACAACGGCCCCGATGCCTATAAAAACCTGCAGTTTGCATGGTTCAACAAAACATGGAAAAATGCTGGATTAAGCCTGTTGTTCCTTAATAATGGTGTGCCGGTTTTAATTTCTGACAGTGAGGAAGAAACACGCTACAGTCAGACTGTAGGCGGACGATTCATCTACATACTTGAGGAAGTGGCCTTTGCTACCAATCTTTACGGACAAACCGGGGAACATCGTTCAGGAGATAACATAAGCGCCCTAAATTTTTTGGCAGAAGCTTCACTTAACAATGGAATTACTGCCGGATACGAATACCTGTCGGGCAACAGCTATGACAAAACCGATAAAGTTTATGCATTTGAACCGTTTTACGGCACCAACCATAAATTCAACGGATTCATGGATTATTTTTATGTTGGAAACCACATTAATTCAGTGGGTCTTCAGGATGCCTATTTAAAATACGGCTACAGCCTTGATAAAGTGAAACTAAATGCTGATCTGCACTATTTTGCCTCTGCCGGAAAAATCGCTCAGGATGCTAAAAAATACCTGGGAACCGAACTTGACATGTCCGTTGCCTGGGCAGTTCAGCCCATGGCAACAATAAGCGCTGGCTGGTCCGTAATGTTTGCTGGCGAAAGCATGGAACTATTGAAAGGTGGCGACCATACTGTGGGGCAGCAATGGGGCTATATAATGCTAACTGTAACTCCTGCATTTATTAAATAGTATCGTGTAAAATTCATTCTCAGTTAATAAAACATTTCCTGATTCCATATAAAATGCAACAAAACACCTGATAGGAAAATTTTATGTCGGAAATTCCGTTACCAAAATAAAATAAAAGATATCAGGATGCTTATTTCTCAAGAAAAAGAATAAAGGAAACAATCAACAGAAAATCTAAATAGTAAACTGTCTTCTTAAGTTTGTTATGCGCAAAAACAAATCAACCAAAATATTCAGGAAACTGCACAAGTGGCCGGGAATAATCATTGCCTTTTTTGCCATTCTTTTTGCCTTATCGGGCATCGTCATGAATCACCGGCAGGTATTTTCTTCAGTGGATATTTCCAGAAACCTGCTGCCACACAACTACAGGTATCAGAACTGGAATATGGCTGCTGTACGTGGTTCGCTGCCAGTTGAAAATGATTCAGTTTTAATTTTTGGTAATATCGGAATCTGGAAAACTCCTGCCACCCTTGATCAATTTATTGATTTTAACCAGGGATTCCCTGAAGGAATTGACAACCGAAAAATTTATTCCATAGTCAGGCATAACAACATGCTTTATGCAGGAACCCATTTTGGATTGTACCGACGGAGCATATCGGAAGGGGAATGGCAAAAAATGATGCTGCCTGTTAAGCAGGAACGCATTGCAGACGTAAATCTAAAAGATGATACATTATTGGTTCTCACACGCCATTATCTATTAAAAACGACCAACGGAATTCAATTTAATACCGTACTGCTTCCTGAACCAGTGGGATATGAGCGCAAGACAGGGCTATTCAACACGCTGTGGGAGCTGCACAGTGGCGAGCTGTTTGGACTGCCGGGGAAACTTGTTGTTGATTTGCTGGGACTTATTACAATTGTGCTTTCAGTAACAGGTTTGCTCCATTTCTTTTTCCCTAAAATTATCAGGAGAAAGAAAAGGGAGAAAAAACCGGTAAAGCCCTGGGTAAATGCTACAAAGACCAATCTGCACTGGCACAATGCAATAGGCTATATATTTGTTGTTTTTTTAATTATCAACACATTGGCCGGCATACACCTTCGTCCGCCCCTGCTGATTCCCATTGCTAATAAAAAGGTAGGCATCATTCCCGGGACGCACCTCGACAGTCCAAATCCATGGTTCGATAAACTGCGCCGGGTAGTGTGGAATGATGACCTGAACCGTTATATATTCTCAACTTCGGAAGGATTTTACGTTGCAGATGAAGCATTCAAAAAGCCGTTGCAACCAATTGTTCCGCAACCTCCGGTTAGCATTATGGGATTGAATGTATTCAAGCCGGTTGGAGAATTAAAATACCTTACAGGCTCATTCACCGGCATGTACTTATGGGACATTGGTACAGGCGGGGTTTACAACTATTTTACAGGCAGAACTTATGTGGCGCCACAGGGAATGACCAGCCCAATTGGCTCCGAAATGGCAGCCGGATTGGTGGAAGCAGGAGACATAGCGTGGTGGTTCGATTATAACAGCGGGGCTCTTCCCTTGTCAGGAACCGGATTTCCGGAGATGCCAAAGGAAATCCTACAAAAATCACCAATGACGTTATGGAATGTAGCGCTTGAAATTCATACCGGCCGTATTTTCGAACACCTGGTTGGCATGTTTTACATACTTTTTGTTCCACTGGCAGGACTTTGCCTGATTATGGTTCTGGTAAGCGGCTTTTTCATCTGGTGGAACAGATACCGTAAGAAAAAATAATTCGTATAAGAGCTGGGATAATGAATTCCTCTTTACAAAGATGCATTAAGCTTGCTAATGCGAGTGGCATAATGCTTTGAATCGCCCCATTCATTGTAACCGATTTCACTGCCGGCTAATTCGATCCGCGCTTCCAGGCAATTACGACAAAGCTCAGCATCCTCATCCAGGCAGGGCTTGTCTTCATAAAGCAGGTAATCTTTCCTGTAGTTGCAGGGAGTCAGGTTAGGCATTATTACATTTGCACCAACAGTCAATGCTTTCTCGCGCCCTGCAGGGTCGATTGCCTGCAAGGCAGTTGCCGCTGCAATATTTATATCGGGCATCAGCAGCCGCAAAACAGCAATCATTTTTAAGGCAAGTTCAAACCGTTCCTTCCGGCTCTGCAGCAAATGCCTGTATTGATAGAGTGGTGTATGTTCATGCTCAATATAGGGCCCCATACCACACATATCGATATCAATCTGTTTAAAAAAGAGCAAGTCGTTGGCCAAATCTTCCACTGTCTGAAAAGGCAAACCAATCATAACTCCTGTACCAACCTGATAACCTGATTCCTTTAGATGATGCAATGCCTCTAACCTTTTTTCAAAGGAATGTTTTCCATTATGAGGATGAATCTTGTAATAAAGCTGACGGTTTGAAGCTTCAATTCGCAGCAGGTAGCGATGTGCTCCACTCTCAAACCAGCGTAAATAAGTTTCAGGCGATTGCTCTCCACAACTCAGAGTAATCCCAAGTTCATTATTCGAAAACTGTTTAATTTCTTTCAGCAGATAATCCACCCGTTTTACAAATGCTTTCGAAGATATTTCTCCCGACTGAAGGACGACCGATCCAAACCTGTTTTGCCACGCAAAACGGCATGCTCCAAGTATTTCTTCATCGGAAGCATTGTACCTGATGACATTATTGTTACTCTTTCGAATGCCACAATAATAACAGTCTTTTGAACAAATATTGGAAAATTCGACCAATCCCCTGAAAAAAACTTTTTTACCCACTATATGTTCCTTTACCTGCCTGGAACGCTCAAAAAGCAACTGTTTGCCTTTGTCTGCGGATTCAAGCAGCGAGATCAAATCCTGATTCGCAAATTCCTGTTGTTGTATTATTTCAGCAACCGTCTTCATTGTTGCAAAAATAGCAGTTGACAAGCAATGAAAAGCCAAAAGACCAAAAATATTTATCAAATCCGGATGACTTCATCGGGTTCGATTCTAAAAAGGCTTCGTAAAAGACACGAAAAATTCCTCCAACCCGTTAATTGTTGTAAATTCATTGAATTTCAAATTGAATTGCGCTATTTTTCGGGGCAAATATTTTATTGAACTTTTAAACGTATATGCGATGAAACCATTTCTATCACTTATTCTGATAACAATCCTTTTATGGAACTGCAAACATGACACAAACGAAAATTCAGCTGAGAAAATGATTATTAATACGGAACATTCAGAAGAAGCAATAAAGGGAATTGCGGAAAAATTTCCTGAAAACAGGCGGCAGGATATTGAAAAAGGTGTACGCCATGCAGCATCGTTATGGAGGCAATCGGATGGCACAGAACAAGAATTTATCGCCTTTTGCATCGACAATTATTTTGGAGACAGCAATGAGAAACAGGCTGTACTGATTAAAGTATCGGAATACCTGGAATCACTTTTTGGTCATTTCAATAAAATAACAATTGAAATGAAGAAAAACGTTGATTTGCAAACGGGTCAACTTCATGCCGTGGATCAGATGTTTTCGGCCTACAGTGCAGGCGCTCATTTAAACAACGATTTTTACGACAACAAAATAGCTTTCCTGGTGGCCTTAAATTTTCCGTTTTATTCCACCGAAGAAAAAAATGAATTGGGTGAAAACTGGTCTGATCTGGAGTGGGCATATGCACGAATGGGCGATGTTTTTAGTTCAAGAGTACCCTCTGAACTTATTCAAAAAAATGCTGCAGTTTCTGCCCAGGCAGATGCATACATTGCCGAATACAACATCTATATGGGTAAATTACTGGGCAAAACCGGCCAGTTGATTTTTCCTGAAAACATGGTACTTCTAAGCCACTGGAACCTACGTGATGAAATAAAAGCCAATTATGCCAACTCCCTTAACGGGCAGGAAAAACAGGAAACAATATACAGGGTAATGGAGCGCATTATCGACCAATCGATACCCCGCCAGGTTATTAATTCAGGAGAATACAACTGGGATCCATTTGAAAACAAGCTATTGAAGAACGGTCAGCCGGTTGAAATCGATCCCGAACAAAATAGCCGATACCAGCAAATAGTAAACAATTTCAATGCATTAAAAGCTTTTGATCCATACCACCCGGTGCTGAACACATCAATTAAAAGATCGTTTTCAGGAAACATGCAAATTCCGCAGGAAGAGGTAGAGGCCCTTTTTCATGAATTCCTTACCGCTCCCGAACTTAAACAGACAGGTGAAATCATAAAAAAACGCCTGGGCCGCGATTTACAGCCCTGGGATATATGGTACGACGGGTTCAAGGCACGAAGTTCCATGCCCGAAGAAAAACTGAATGCCATCACCCGTGTAAAATATCCCGATGCAATAGCCCTGGAAAACGATTTGGAAAATATATTGGGAAAACTGGGATTTGAAAATGAAAAGGCTAAATTTCTTGCTTCCAGAATTGCTGTTGACCCTGCACGGGGCTCCGGACATGCATGGGGTGCTTCCATGAAGGCAGAAAAAGCACGGCTCAGAACCCGTATTCCGGAAGGCGGAATGGATTATAAAGGGTACAACATTGCCATTCACGAATTCGGTCATAACGTGGAGCAAACTATATCGTTGCACGATGTTCCCTATTACATAATGAATGGTTTGCCCAATACAGCATTTACCGAAGCACTTGCATTTACTTTCCAGGAAAGGGATCTTATGCTGCTGGACATGAAGGACGGAAATCCCGACGCAGAACACCTAAAAACTTTGGACATTCTATGGTCGGT
>JBEPWX010000059.1:0-10859 GCA_041642235.1 Mariniphaga sp. | reverse complement strand
TTCAGGTTTGCTTGGTGGAGGAGATGATGCAGTAAGTGGCGACCGTTCTGCACAGGCACAAAGAGATACCTCCATTCAAGATACAACCGATACTATGATGGGAGACGCTCGAGATGAAATGAACAGAATCGGGCAGGAGATTGATGCTGAATTTCAGAATTTTAAGCAGAATGTAAACCAATGGGTCGACAGATTATCTGCTAATATAGATGAAGAAACACAACGTTACGATTAATTTATAGTTTGGTTTTTGTAGGTTTGGTTTTAATTAACTTAAAACAGGCGGACCATCTGGTTTGCCTGTTTTTTTATATAATAATTTTGTTATAGTCATATTTTATGAACTATACCCTCTACAGAGTAAATTCAGTTTAAATTCAATATCAATTCATATTAAACTCAATATAAATTCAATAATTATTGAATTTAAACTGAATTAAGGTTGAATTAACTTTGAGTTTAAAGTGGAGTATTTCTTCTTTTTCTATATTCATTTTTCTGTGTACGCAAAATGGTAAGGAAATTTTTTCATCGTTTGTAAGTGAAAAAAGAGTGCTAGTAGGGAAAAGATGTAATAATTCTGTCGATATTACTTCTGAGTGTTCCTGTTATGTAACAATTGGTAGTTAACAGCTTAAACCCTTCTGGATCATATGGGGAACTATGCTTTTTGCCGATTCTGCATGGAAGATTTTAAACTGGCGGAATTGTGAAAGTTCTGATATTAAATCTGGCAGGAATGAGCAACAGAAGAATTCAAAGCTTTTTAATTTGTCAATGATTTTTAAAGGACAATACTATGAGAAAAATGTAAGTTCAATTTTTCAGTTCTGTATACAAAGCATTCGGTTTCAATTGTTCCTAAATTAAGAACAAGCAACATGAATTATTTTTTCGGATTTTGTTGTCCAATTACCTGCTTCTTAATATTCTCATGGCATTAAAAACTGCTATGAGAGCAACACCCATATCTCCGAATACAGCTTCCCACATGGTAGCAATGCCTGCAATACCCAACACTATAAATATCAATTTTACGCCCAGAGCAAAAAAGATGTTCTGCCAGACTATGTTCCGTGTTTTTTTTGCAATATCAATAGCTTCGGGCACTTTCGACGGAGAATCGGTCATGAGCACCACATCGGCAGTTTCAACAGCTGCATCTGAACCGAGTGCACCCATGGCAATACCCACATCGGCACGTGCCAGAACAGGGGCATCGTTAATGCCATCACCTGCAAAAACAATTTTTCCATCTCTATTTTCATTCATGAGCATTTCCATATGTTTAACCTTATCTTCCGGCATTAGCTCAGAATAATAGCGATCGATTTTCAATTTTCCTGCCATTGCTTTGGTTGCATTATGATTGTCGCCGGTAAGCATTACCGTTTGGATATTCATAGCCTTCAGCCTCTCAATAGCATTCCCTGCATCGGGTTTCATGCTGTCGGATATCAGGATATAACCTGCATATACACCTTCGATTGCTATATAAGCTATGGTTCCTTCTTCTTTTGAATACTCAGAAAAATCAACAGCCTCCCGGCGCATCAGACTGCTGTTGCCCACCAGTATCAATTTCCCCTCAACCTCTGCTTTTACACCATGACCAGAAATTTCTTCAGCTTGCGCGCTACTTAAAGCGGAACTTTGTATTCCTGATGCTTCTATTATGGATTTGGCAATAGGGTGATTGGAATGAGCTTCGGCACGTGCTGCATAATTTAAAATTGTTTCTTGTGAAAAATGACCTGATGGTACTACTTCTGATACTTTAAATTCTCCTTTTGTAAGTGTACCCGTTTTATCAAAGACTACAATTTTTACCTGCGTCAGGGCATCTAAAAAATTGGAGCCTTTAACCAGGATCCCTCTTCGGGATGCGGCTCCTATTCCTCCAAAATAGCCTAATGGTATGCTAATTACCAATGCGCATGGACAGGAAACAACCAGAACTACAAGTGCCCTGTAAATCCAATCGGTAAAGGTTTGACCGCTAACCAGCAGGGGCGGCAGCACCGCCAGCAGGATTGCCGTAAATACAACAACGGGGGTGTAATAGCGTGCAAAAGTGGTTATGAATTTTTCAGTATTGGCTTTCCTGGCTGAGGCATTTTCCACCAGTTCCAGTATTCGGGAGATAGAGGAATCATCAAATGTTTTGGTTACTTTAACGGTTAGTAACCCACTTTGGTTAATCATACCCGAAAGCACTTCATCGCCTTGACTTATTTTTCGGGGAACGCTTTCGCCGGTTAATGCTGAAGTGTCTGCAAATGAATTTCCTTCGTGGACCTTTCCGTCAAGCGGGATTTTTTCACCTGGCTTTACTAAAATCATATCTCCCGGAAGTACACTTTCCGGAGATACCCTTTTAATTTGACCATTAACCGACAGGTTGGCAAAATCAGGCTTTAATTCGAGAAGGGCTTGAATGGAACTGCGTGAACGATCAACTGAAATATCCTGGAAAAATTCACCAACCACATAAAAGAGCATTACTGCAACAGCTTCTGGTAATTCACCAATGGCAACCGCACCCATAGTTGCAATGGTCATCAGGAAATGTTCATTAAAAACCTGGCCATAAATGATGTTTTTAACTGCCAGTGCTATTACCTTCCATCCCACGATGAGGTAGGCGGTACCTAAAACAAGATATTCCATACTCCGGTAGGGCGTGTTTCGGAGTTCATCCCTGAAAATAAGTCCGGCGAGTAATAAAAGCAGACCGGTTAAAGCCTGTAGAATTGTCCTTCTGTTTTCAGAGATTTCTCTGCCTGTAATCATTTTTTTCCTGCCGGGAAACTCCTCCAGTCTGGCACCAGGTTCAATCTCCTTTATTTTTTGCTTCACCTGCTCCATGTTTCCGGTATCGAGAGTAATAGAGGATGTTGCAAAATTTACCGACACAAATTTGACATCCTCCAGTTTACGCACTCCTTCTTCTATTCGGGCAGCACATGAAGCACAATCAATATTTTGTATCCTATATTTTTTCATTTTTATTATTCTTCCTTTTGAAAAACAGAGGCCGGATTGCGATTGTTCATAATTATAAGGATACAAAAAAAATCACATATACTTCCCGATATGCGCTGAATTATGGCTAATATTGAAACTGCAAAAATCTATCAGAAACTTAGCTGGTATGGAGAACTTGAAAATTACAATAATTCAACCTGACATAGTTTGGGAGCAGCCTGCTGCCAATTTAGAGAATTACAACAAGTTATTGTCGGGGGTGGGGAAGACCGATCTGATTGTTTTACCTGAGATGTTCTCCACGGGATTTTCAATGCACCCTGGAAAATTATATGAAGACATGAATGGTATGTCGGTACAGTGGATGAAGTTAATTGCCACCAGGAAAAATGTTGCCATTACTGGCTCACTGATAATTAAAGATGATGGTAAATTTTTTAACCGTTGCCTTTGGGTGTTTCCTGATGGGAGTATACAGCATTACGACAAACATCATCTGTTTACCATGAGCGATGAACATTTGAATTACTCCTCCGGTGACAACAAGTTGATTGTTGAGTACAAGGGTTGGAGGTTCTGTCCGCTGGTTTGTTACGATCTGAGATTTCCGGTATGGAGCCGAAATAACACTGATTATGATGTCCTGCTGTATATGGCTAACTGGCCTGCTGTCCGCCATCATGTATGGAAATGTCTGCTTGTAGCACGCGCCATTGAAAACCAGGCTTATTGTGTTGGTGTGAACCGTGTGGGAACTGATGCAGAAGGGAAAACCTACCGGGGAGATTCGGTCATTATTGATCCAAAGGGATTTGCTACCTTTCTTGGCAATGCAGAAAAAGTGGAAACCTTTACAACTTCTTACAGCGATCTTGTAAGATTTCGTGAAGTTTTTCCGGTTTTAAATGATCGTGACAGGTTTAAAATTATCCTGAGTGACATTCAGAATAAACCAAAAGAAAATCAGGAGTAAATATTCATATAGCTGATGAGTTGTTCCCAGGCAGAGCGGATTACCTTACTTGTTGAGCAGGCTGGACTGTATTCTGTAATGCTTTGTCTTTCCACCATTGCTTCTACCACGCGTTCATCGAAGGGAATTTTTCCAATTATAGGAATGTCCTTATTCTTAAAAGTATGTTCAACTTCGGCTGTTAATGCCAGGTTGATGTCATACTTGTTTATGATGACAAAAAGTGGCAGGTGAAAATTCTGTACAAGTTCCGTTATGCGGAGGGCATCATGTAACCCCGATATGGAAGGTTCTGTTACCAGCAAAACAACATCTGTCCCGGTTAAGGAGGCAATAACAGGGCAGCCAATACCTGGAGGTCCGTCATTAACTATTACATCAGCACCAGTATCTTTTGCAATTGTATGGGCCGTTTCCCGAAGTTGTGTGACCAGTTTACCTGAATTTTCTTCTCCCGGGCCCATATGGGCGTGAATTAATGTTCCAAATCGGGTAATTGAAATGAACCACTGGTTGTTGAAGGTGGAAATTGTGGATATTGCTTCATTGGGGCATATGCGTTCACATAAACGGCATCCCTCACATTTAAATTTGTTTATTGATGGAAATCCTGAACTGTCACGGGAAATTGCTTCAAAATGGCAATAGTCAATGCATAGTCCGCAAGCTGAACATTTTTCATTGTCAATAACTGATTTATCTCCGCTGTTAAAGTTATAAGTTTTCTGTATTTCAGGGTTTAATATCAGGTGCAAATCGGCAGCATCAACGTCGTTGTCGCAAAATACAGCATTCGAGGCCAATGATGCAATTGCAGCGGCGATGCTTGTTTTTCCGGTTCCTCCCTTGCCGCTGAGAATAGTGATTTCTTTCATTGATGTGTCCATATTTTTGCGGTTATCTCCCGATAGATCGATGTTGTTTCTTCAAAAATATCAGACAGTATATTTCCCTTCGAATAATTGTGTGCGAAAGTTTTCGAAAATGGGATTACGCCTAAAAGTTCAATTGCATTTTCCTGTAAGTATGTATATACATCATTTGATCCAAGCCCTGATTTGTTAACAATTACCCCAAAAGGAATATTCAATAGTTTTACAACTTCTATTGTAGCTTTCAAATCGTGCAATCCAAACGGGGTAGGTTCTGTTACCAGAACAATATAATCGGAGTCCAGAAGAGTTTGAACTACCTGGCAACTGGTTCCAGGAGGTGCATCAAGAATTATGTTTGAATCATTATTGCTTATTTCCTCTTTTAGTTTTTTTATCAGGAATGTCTGCATTGTTGAGCCAATTTTCAGTTTTCCCTCTGTGAGGTATTTGCCCGATTCTGTTTTATATTTGGTGATATCTCCCAAAAAATGTGGTTTCCCGGTGATGGCGGAGTTTGGGCATGCCACTATACAAGCCCCGCATGAATGGCATAGTTCAACATGAACCCGGGCAAATTTGCGAGAGGCTACCAGGGTGATGGCATTAAATGCACACCATTCTGAACATTTTTTGCAGAAAGTACAGGTTTCGGTATTTATTTCAGGTATGTTCTGATAAATTTTCCGGGTATTGACTGGAATCAGGTCGTGGAAAAAAAGAACCGTATTGGGTTCTTCAACATCACAATCAACGAGCTGAACATCGCTGTCAGTATATTTTGCAATAAAGTGAAACAAGTTGACCGATACTGTCGTTTTTCCGGTTCCTCCTTTACCGCTTGCCACAGCTATTTGCATTTATTGTGCCTTAAATTTTAATTCATTCGCATGGTAACTGTCATCTGTCAATGATCACAATGATTACCATTGAATTGGATGTTGTTTTCAAGGAATCCGTTAGCCAACTCTTTTGACTGCATAACAGGTGCACCTGTAAATACTTGAATATTATTGTGATTGAATAGCTGAATGGCCTTGTTGCCCATTCCTCCTGTTAGTACATGTGTTACTTCCTGTCCGGCAAGCCATTTGGGAAGGATGCCTGGCTCATGTGGGGGTGGTTGAAGTATTTCATCAGAAACAATTTCTCCTCCCTCAGCCAGATAAATCGCAAAATATCGACAGTGGCCGAAATGGGGATCTAAATTTCCTGCTTCATTTACAGGAATTGCAATTTTTATCTTCATGTTTTATAAAATTTATATTTTTCGATTCTTTTTCTATTGTTTTGTGAGTCAGTAGTCTTACTGATATTTTCAGTTAATTTTATCGTCAAATGGATTAAAAATAATCGCACAGTAGCAATACTATGCGATTATATAAAAGGGAAAGGAACACTATGCCTGTCTTCCTCTGAATCTTCCCCATCCTCTTAATAGCCCTCTTCCGAGGCCTTTGCCACCACCAGTTATATTCCGGCTGTTTTCATTTGTGTACCTGCCTGCAAACCTTCTGCGGGAAAAAAAAGATTCAGCTAATGATTCCGCATCTGGATTGCATTTCCCCATTTTTCTTCCGGTTTGGGAACCTTGTCCCATTGGACCGGTTTTGTCAAATCCTGGCATTGTTATTAAATTTTATAGTTAACCAAATCAATTATTTCCTGTATAGTTTTTTCCGGTGAGTTGTAAATTATCATCTGAATTTTAAATTGTTCGAGTAGCGACTTTGCTTTTGGTCCAAAATCACCTGATATAATTTTAGCCGCTTCTTGTTCTGCAACAAATTCCGCAGCTTTTGTACCCGCTCCACCATTGAGTGTTTTAAAGCCGTTTTCAATAAATTCCGCCTTTAGTTTCTCAGAATCCCAAATACAAAACCAACCACTTCGTCCAAACCGCATGTCAAATTTCGACTTTAGGTTATTGCCCTCAGATGTAATTATAATTTTCATAATAAATGTATAGTTTCTGATACAAATATAGAGATAATGTTTGAAATAAAAAAATGCATTCTTTTACATATGTTCAAAATATAACTGTAAAAGGTGAAAATATTATATTCATCAGAAATTAAACCTGAGTTGAGGTATGAGTTTTGAAATAAATAAATTTATTTAATTCGGGTATAGTTTCCATCTGTCAGAACAAATGGTATGGGTATTTTTTTAAATTGAAAAATAATTCAGTGACAGAAACGGGTTTAACTGTGTCATCTTCTGCATCAAAATCATATTATAATGAGCAAAAAAAAATAAACTGGTATTCATAGCTGTAATATTAGGTTTGATGTATCTTTTTAATTTTATAAATAATATATATTTCAGAATTAGAAATTCCGACAACAGGATTTATAAAAACAGATGTGGGTATTTTGGTCTGGTTGTTTGGGAGTTTGGACTTCTAATGCAAGATAAAAAAGACTCCAGACTGAATAAAAATAATATTGCAATAATAAAAAGAGATACTATTTAATTGCAATAAGTCTACAGCTCCTTGTTTTAATTATAACCTAATCATTACATATTGCCATAAAGCAAGTCCAAACGAAAAGTCAGGTGCCAGAAAAAGTCGGGGTAGCCGGATTTGAACCGACGACCTCGTCGTCCCGAACGACGCGCGCTACCGGGCTGCGCTATACCCCGTATTTAAAACAAAAAAAGAACAAATTTTCAACAGAACATCATTTCATATCGGGTCGTATCCATTAACTGGTGAATTTTTTGGTTACAAAGTGCCCCTTTAAGTCATGTTGAGGGATAGATCCTCCTTATTTTTGAAAGGTGCAAATTTAAACTTTTTTGCAGGAATTGAAACTTTTACAAAAGGAAAATGCACTTTTATGAAATAGTTTAATGCAAATTGGGTATCAGGAATAAACATGTCCGGATACTCCTAATACAGCAGGCTCATTTATTGCCTGAGGAAGTGAAAAATAAAACATGGAACCTTCTCCTTGTTTACTTTCTATCCATATTTTACCTCCGTTTTTCTCCACGAAGTCTTTACAAATAATCAAACCAAGACCTGTTCCGGTTTCTCCTTCTGTACCTGGGTTTGTATAATTGGTACTTGCCTTGAACATATGCTGGAGTTTTTCTTCAGGTATTCCAACCCCTGTATCTTTAACACCAAAAACAACAGTATCGTTTTCTTTTCGGGTAAAGATGGTTATAGTTCCGCCTCTGTGGGTAAATTTAATAGCGTTCGATATCAGATTACGCATCACTACGGTTATCATTTCTTCGTCAGCGTAGACAATAGTTTCGGGGGGAATATCATTTACAAAACTTATTTGTTTATGTGAAATATTATGAATTAAAAGACTGTGGCACTTTTCAATGATTAGTTGCATAGAAATTTTCCGGGGAGTTATATTTATCTGGTTTCTTTGGGATCTTGACCAGGTAAGCAAATTCTCGAGTAGTTGGGAAACCGATTGAGATAACTGGTAAATTATTTTATTATAATTTCTTATTTCTTCTCCTGAATAATGCTCATAGCTCTTATCAATAAGTTCTGAAAAACCTATTATATTACTTAAAGGACCTTGTAGGTCATGGCCAATTATGGAAAACAGTTTGTCTTTAGTAGCATTTAGTTCTTTAAGCCGTGATTCATTTTCCTTCAGGCAAAGTTCGGTTTTTTTCTGTTCAGTAATGTCTTTTGAAGTGGAAATGACCCCATCTACTTTTCCTGCTGCATTTAGGTGAGGATAATAATTCATCTCAAGGATTTTAGACTCACCTCCAGGAATAGGACCTTCAAATTGTTCAGAAACAAGTTCTCCTTCCATGCACCTTTCAATGCCTGATTTAATATGATTTCCAAAAACGGTATTTTTCCATATGCATTCAACTGTATTCCCAATGATATCTTTGGTTTCCAAATTATAGAATTTATTAAATGCACTATTGACAAATATATACCTGTATTTCTTATTGATGAAAGTAGCAGGTTCGGAGATAGTATTTAATATTTCTTTTTGGTAATGAAAATATCTGTTTTTCTGGTTTTTGCCGGTACGTTTCATTTATCGGTTTAACGTTTATTATAAGTTGTTGTTAGTTGCAGAAAACTAATGTTCAATAAAGATTGTTTTTTTAAAAACAATTTTGTTGTCTTTATCAATGGCTAAAATAGAAATGATTTTGTTAAAAAGCAAATATAATAATTTAGCATCTTCAACTGTATTTAAACAGTAATTTTATATTTTTTTTAAGACAATAAGTCTTAAATCAATCACATCGGGTCCCGGAATAAAAGAGGCTTTAAGAATGAGTTTTTCTTTGCCTGCTGGCAAGTATATATTTCCAGCCTGAAGTGGTTTAAAATCTTTTACATAGGATTCAATTCTTTTTGTCCTGTCATTTTCCATGCCTGTTAAAGGAGGATTATTAACTTCTGTTATTTTTGTAAGAAGTTTTTTTCCTGCAAAACTTAATTCAATCATCGAACCCACGGATTCGGGCCGGCAGGTATAATAAATCTCTACATCAAAGTTTCCCTCCGAAAGGACTTCAGCCTCCCATACAATGCTGTCGGAGGTACTTGTCCAGTTGGTAAAATAGGAGTCGTTGGGAAACCGGTTTGAGCGCTTGATGTTTCCATATGCAATACCATCGCGCGCCGGCAGGTGAGTGTTAATAGCCAGAGGATGTCCTATTGTAAAAGCACGTTCATCAGATTTAGGTAACTCGCTTAATACTTCAGCTTTCCATGCTGATTTTGCTTTTTTCATAGATTCTGCAACTTCAGGATGTTTTGCTGAAACATCTTTGATTTGCTCAGGATCGATTATCATATTGAATAATTTATCATCATTTCCGAGCCTGAAATTATTACTTCGTACGCTTATCTTACCATTCCAATGGCTGAAAAGCAAACGATCTTTCCATTCCTGAGGCCGATCTGTTAATAGTGGCTTTAAGCTTATTCCATCAAGATGTTTTTTTGGCTGGAAATCCAATCCGGCCAAATCGGCAAGTGTAGGCAGCAAATCAATGACTCCGGCAATCTCAGCTATTGTTTCCCCGGCCGGAATTACACCATCCCATTTAATGAACATTGGAACACGGATGCCACCTTCATCAACTGAACCTTTTCTTCCTTTCATACCTTCGTTCCATCGCCATCCATTGGGACCGTTATCAGAAAGATAAATGATAATGGTATTTTCAGAAAGTCCAAGTTTTTCCACTTCAGATATTATCCGTCCTACATTCCAGTCGATGTTTTCGCACATTGCCAGCGCCGCACGGGTGAATTGTTTATCTTCCTGCTCAGGATACTTATGAAGCATCGGCAGTTCCTTGTTTTCAAATTTTACCCACCATTTTTCGGGTACCTGCATTGGACTGTGAGGTGTATTGTAAGGCAGATACAGTAAAAAGGGATTATTTTTATTTTTTTTAATAAATTCTATTCCTTTATCGGTAAAATCATCTACAATAAATCCTTTTCCTTTAACAATTTCGCCATTGTGCTCCAGCATTGGTTCGAAATAGTCTCCCCAATGCCCTGAGCAGAACCCATAAAAATCATCGAAACCCCTGGCATTTGGATGGTAAGGAGGCTGCGTGCCGTTGTGCCATTTCCCATAGGCAGCTGTGTTATATCCTGCTGCCTTGAAATAATTGGCTATGGTTGTTTCATCTAAATCGAGGCGTTCACCACCTGCTGAAGTAGAATAAATACCTCCTCGCGGATGATAGCGGCCTGTAAGAAGTTCTGCACGTGTAGGAGAGCATACCGGACTGACAAAAAATCGATCGAATGTAACTCCCGTTTTGGCCAGTTGATCGATATTGGGAGTTTTGAGATTTTTATTTCCCGAAATACTTAAGTCGCCCCACCCCTGATCATCTGAAAGAATGAGGATGATATTAGGAGACCTTATTTCATTAGAAGGATTAATCCCAAAAGCCGATAAAACCAATGTCATGGGAAATAGAACGGTACTGATTATTTTTTGCATACCGGGTTCTTTTTTACTTTTCCAATTGGTTTTCCACAGGCTCAATGC
>JBEPWX010000058.1:0-10862 GCA_041642235.1 Mariniphaga sp. | reverse complement strand
GATTTGTCGGACCAGGAAAAGGTTACGCGGTTGTTCGATTATTGGAGCGAGGTATTTCCCGGTGGGAGCATCTACCCGGTTTCGGCGCAGGAGAAGTTCAATCTCGAACCGGTTTTCAACCGTATTCTGGAACTGCTTCCCGAGAATCCGCCGTTCTTTGGAAAGGATGAATTTACCGATCGGAACGAACGGTTTTTTATGCAGGAGATTATCCGTGAAAAGATAATGATGCATTATGAGAAGGAGGTACCCTACTCGGTGGAGGTTGAAGTGGAATCGTTTAGGGTAAAGGGAGGCCTGATTGAAGTAAGGGCGGTAATCCATGTTGCGCGCGATAGCCAGAAAGGCATTATCATAGGCAAGGCCGGAAAAATGATAAAAAAAATTGGCAGTGAAGCCCGCCTCGATGCCGAAGCGTTTTTTGGAAGGAAGATTTTCCTGGAGTTGTTTGTCAAGGTTTCTAAAGATTGGCGTGAGAAGGACAAGCAGCTTAAAAATTTTGGTTACGATGCCTATTGATTCAGGCAATTTCCGGATTCAGTTAAAAAAGCAGGGCAACATATGATTTTAAAAAGGTTTCCCGACAAATTACATTTGATAAAATGAGCAGCAGAATATTAGCTATAGTAGGAAGGCCCAATGTGGGCAAATCGACATTATTCAACCGGCTTACCGAAACACGGGAAGCCATTGTTGACGAGATATCGGGAGTTACCCGCGACCGTAATTACGGAAAGGCGGAATGGAATGGGAAAGTTTTTTCGGTTATTGATACAGGAGGCTACGTAGTCAATTCGGATGATGTATTTGAGGCGGAAATTAATAAACAGGTTCATCTGGCCATCGAAGAGGCTGATGTAATTCTTTTTGTTACCGATGTGGAATCGGGAATTACCGATCTTGATGATGCCATAGCTGCTATTTTACGCAGAGCCAGAAAGAAAGTAGTGGTTGCTGTTAACAAGGTGGATAACAATATGCGGATTGCCGATGCTCAGGAATTTTACGGGCTGGGACTGGGAGAAATTTATACCATTTCTTCGATGACCGGCAGCGGAACGGGTGATCTGCTTGATAAGGTGGCCGAACAGTTCCCTGATGATGCCGGAACGGAGGAGGAACATGAACTGCCTTACTTTTCAGTGGTAGGACGTCCCAACGTTGGTAAATCATCGTTCATAAACAGCCTGCTCGGGGAAGACCGGTACATCGTTACCGATGTGGCCGGAACTACGAGAGACTCCATTCATACCCGCTACAATAAGTTTGGTCACGATTTTATAATTATCGATACCGCCGGGCTCCGGAAAAAGGGAAAGGTGCACGAAAACATCGAATTCTATTCTGTGCTGCGTTCGGTACGTACTATTGAAAGTTCTGATGTATGCCTTCTCATGATTGATGCCACTCGCGGTATGGAAGCTCAGGATGTCAGCATTTTCAATCTGATAGTTCGTAATAAAAAGGGAGTGGTAATCCTTGTGAATAAATGGGATGTCATTGAAAAAGACCAGTATTCCACCAAAAAGATGGAAGCTGAAATAAGAGAACGAATTGCACCCTTTAGTGATGTACCGGTGCTGTTTATTTCAGCGTTAACCAAACAACGGGTGCATAAAACACTTGATGTGGCCATGCAGGTTTTTAAAAACCGGCAGAAAAGAATTAAAACCTCTAAGCTGAACGATGTATTGCTGGAGGCGATTGAAAAATACCCGCCTCCTGCGATCAAGGGGAAATACATAAAGATTAAATTTGTTACCCAGTTGCCTTCGCCCACTCCATCCTTTGCCTTGTTTGCCAACCTGCCGCAGTATGTTAAGGAGCCCTACAAGCGGTATATTGAAAACCAGATTCGTGAGAATTTTGATTTCAAAGGGGTCCCGATTCAGGTGTATTTCAGACAGAAGTAGACCGGGAGGTAGGAGAACAGTGAACGGTGAACAGTGAAGCTCCAAAACACCTTTAATTTTAATAAATTACCTTTTTAATTCCATCTAATCCCTGCATCTTTTATTCGGTTTTCGTAAATTAGTTGAAAAAAGATTTCCGATATGTTTATGGTTCATGTGTTTGTTCATGTAAAGGAGAATATGGCAGAAGAATTTCGCAGGGCAACAATTGAGGATGCCCGTAACAGTTTGCTGGAACCTGGGGTTGCCCGTTTCGATGTAGTGCAGCAGCAGGATGATTCATCCCGTTTTGTGCTGGTGGAGGTTTACCGTAAGCTGGAAGATGCTGCCAGGCATAAAGAAACCTCACATTACAAAAAATGGCGCGATGCAGTGGAGGTTATGATGGCTGCACCGCGAAGCAGTATTAAATTTTCAAATGTATTTCCAAACGAAGAGGGATGGGGTTAAATTTTCAATATGCGACGGCAACAAATGTTGTTTTTGGTTCAGGTAAGATTAAAAATTTGCCGCTGTTGTTGAAAGGTTATGGCAGGAAGATTTTACTGGTTACCGGGAATAACGCGGGAAGACATGAAGGCTTGGTGCAGGAACTGCAAATGGAGAACTTTGACGTTACCTTTTTCACTATTCCCCGGGAACCAGCAACTGATGTTATTTTTGAGGGTTCCGGTCTTGCAAGGGAGAAAGGTTGTACAGCTATTGTGGGATTGGGTGGCGGCAGCGCAATTGACGGGGCCAAAGCCATTGCGGCCCTGGCTCCCAATAAAGGCAACCTGATCGACTACCTTGAGGTGATTGGAAAAGGAAATGCACTGGAGCAAAATCCGCTTCCTTTTATAGCCGTTCCCACCACTGCCGGAACAGGAGCTGAAGTAACAAAAAATGCAGTCATCCGCTCTCCGGAACACAAAGTGAAGGTCAGTTTACGCAGTGATTTAATGTTTCCCCGGGTGGCGGTAATTGATCCGGAGCTTACCTTATCGTTGACACCTGAAATAACTGCAATTACAGGTATGGATGCTTTGACCCATCTGCTGGAATCTTTTGTTTCGAACCAGTCCAATCCATTCATCGACATACTGTGCCGTGAGGGCATGTTTCGGATTGCCGAATCGCTTGAAATGGCGTATGAAGTGGGGAACAATCTCAGAGCCCGGGAGGATATGGCTTTTGCTGCCATGCTTGGGGGTATGGCACTTGCCAATGTGAAGCTGGGTGCCGTACATGGATTTGCCGGACCGCTGGGGGGTATGTACTCGATGCCGCACGGGACAGTGTGTGCCACCCTGTTGCCTGCTGTAATGAGAGTAAATTTCAGAGTGGTTTCGGAACAGAATCAAAAAAACTTCATTGAAAAATATCATGATATAGGACGAATTCTTATTGGCAATACCAATGCAACTGCTCAGGATGGAATCAACTGGGTGGAGCATGTAATTCGTAAGCTTCAGATTCCCCGCCTTGCCTCTTTTGGTTTATCATCAGCGATATTCCCCGAGTTGGTTAAAAAAGCAAAAAATACAAGCAGCATGAAAGGCAATCCGGTAGTACTGAGCGACGATGAACTTATAGAAATACTTGAAGAATCTGTTTGAGGAGCTATACTGGTTTAACTATTTGAGGGGTTTCTTGTGAACAGACTCCCCGCTACCCTTAACTGGTAATGGATTTGCTTCTTCCGGTTAATTTGTCCCTTTATAATTCACCAGCTGAACCCTAATCAGCAGGTGAAGGTTAGTACCAGTTGACTGTTCACCTGCCTGCCTGCCGGAAGCAGTTCACTTTGCTTCTTCTCTGTCTTTGCCTTCACTTTGGAATGCATTTTGTGAATAAATCGTATCTTTGTAAAAACAAATAGAACAATATGATTGGACGGTTTTTTTATACACCGGGTACAAAAAAATTCAATATTACTCCGCGCTTTTACGACCCCGACAAGGAGGAACGTGAGGAGAGAGAACGCAGAATAAAAGAAGAATTGGGAATTTTTGATGAAAAAACTGAGGATGGTAGGCCATTTAGGGCAAATATAAAAGGACAGTTCCGAAGGGCACAGGAAGGATTTTCAAAATCATCGCCTGGCGCCCGTAAGGCTTCCAACACACGCCTGGTAATCCTTATCATGATTCTGTCACTCATCTTTTATTTATTTTTTTATTCTGATTTTGTTTTTTAAGTGAGTGATATTATTCAATTATTACCCGATTCGGTAGCTAATCAGATTGCTGCCGGAGAAGTGATCCAACGACCGGCTTCGGTGGTGAAGGAGTTGGTGGAGAATGCACTGGATTCCGGTGCAACAGAAATCACTATTCATATCAAGGATGCCGGAAGAACTTTCATAAAGATTACAGATAATGGTTGTGGAATGTCGCCAACCGATGCACGAATGGCTTTTGAACGACATGCCACATCAAAGATAAATTCAGCCAACGATTTGTTTTGTATACGCACTATGGGCTTCAGGGGTGAAGCACTGGCATCGGTAGCTGCTATTGCAGAAGTTGAAATGCGAACCAAAAGGGTGGATGACGAAGTAGGAACTTTTATTCTCATTTCCGGATCGGAAGTAGTTACGCAGGAACCGGCAGCATGTGGCAATGGTACTTCTGTAACGGTAAAAAATCTGTTTTTTAATGTCCCGGCCCGAAGAAAGTTTTTAAAAGGTAATTCAACAGAGCTTAAGCATATAATTAATGAAGTGCAGCGGATAGCATTACCAAACCCTGCCATTCGTTTATCATTATACCATAATAATTCTCTTCTGTATGAGCTTGAAAGCAGCAACCTCCGAAAACGTATTGTGGGTATCTTTGGGAAAAACATTAACCATAGCCTGGTGCCGGTGGAAGAGAATACCAGTATGGTGAATATTTCAGGTTATGTTGGACAGCCAAAGTTTGCCCGTAAGACTATGGGTGAGCAGTTTTTCTTTGTTAATAAGCGTTACATGCGGCACCCTTATTTTAATAAAGCGGTTATGCAGGCTTATGAGAAACTTTTACCTGCCGATGCATTCCCTTCTTATTTTATATATCTTGAAATCGATCCTGCCGTTATTGACATCAATGTGCATCCTACTAAAACAGAAATAAAGTTTGAAAATGAAGCTGCTCTTTGGCAAATCATTCATGCAGCCATAAGAGAAAGTCTGGGCAAGTACAATGTAGTACCATCAATTGATTTTGACCAGGGAGGCAGTATAGAAATACCGGTATTGGGAAAGAACAAACCGGAGGTTTCTTTCCCCGAGATATCAATAAATCCAGATTACAATCCTTTTGAACAGGAGACTAAATCAGCAGGGGGAAGTGGGGCCTCTTCCGGTGTGGATAGAAGAAATAAGGAACATTGGGAGGAATTGTATGCAGGTTTATCTCAGCAAGATCCTGAACGGGAGAACTTCCGGTTGCCATTTGGAAATGATAATACCAACGGTGGACCTGCGGAGGAAAAGTATCAAGGTAAAAAAGCAATGCAGTTGAAGCAGAGGTATATCCTTTCGCCAGTGAAATCGGGGCTAATGGTTATCGATCAGAAGCGGGCGCATGAACGCATTCTGTTTGAAAAATTTATGGAAGTGCTTAAATCAGATTCTGTTGCCAGCCAACAGCAATTGTTCCCACAGACCATTGAGCTCGGTGCAGGTGATGCCACCTTGCTTAAGGATATTCTGGATGATTTGATGGCACTGGGATTCGATATCAGGGAGTTTGGCCGGAATACTTTCATTATTAATGGTACTCCGGGTGTACTGGATGTATCCTCACCCAAACTGATTGTTGAAAAGCTGCTTGAAGAATATAAAAATTCACCGGTTGATGCGCGGGCAAAGGCCAGGGAGCAGGTGGCTATATCGCTGTCCAAGGCTTCTGCTCTGAATTATGGCACAATTTTAAAACAGGAAGAAATCGACCATCTAATCGATAATCTTTTTGCGTGTTCTACACCAAATTATTCTCCGGAAGGGAAAAAGGTATTGACCATTATTAAGCTGGAGGATATTGAAAAGACTTTTAATAAATGACAATATGTCGTTATCTTGCAGATTATTAATTATGGCCTGGCATTTGCCGGAGCAAAAAAATAAATTTGATTTATGAATTACCGTCCTGCAATGAGTTCAATTCCACCGGTTGTTAAGAACCTGATTATTATAAATATACTTTTGTTAATTGCTACTTTTGTTTTGCAAAATGCAGGAATCGACTTAGTGGAACATCTTGCCATGTACTATCCCGGGTCGGAGAAATTTCGTTTGCATCAGATTATTACTCACATGTTTATGCACGGAGGAATCATGCATCTTTTCTTTAACATGTTTGCCCTCTATATGTTTGGACGGGTGCTTGAAAGTGTATGGGGATCACAGCGGTTTCTGGTGTATTATTTTGTTACCGGACTGGGTGCCATAGTGTTGCATAACTTTGTAAATTATCTTGAATTTAATTCCATTCAAAATACTATTGAAGCTTTCAGAAATACTCCCTCACCTGAAATTCTCGATGAGTTTGTTAAACGTAACCTCCCACAGGCTTCAGCCCAGGTTCGCGATTTTATAAATACCTGGTACGATGATCCTTCCAGCTCAGCCTATGCTGCTGAAGGATTGTCCCTGATGGAGCGGATAAAGGAACTAAAAATGAATATTCCTACTGTGGGAGCATCGGGTGCTGTTTTTGGTGTTTTGCTTGCATTTGGGATGTTATTCCCCAATACACAGCTGATGTTACTCTTTCCCCCCATTCCTATCAAAGCAAAATATTTTGTTATAGGCTACGGATTAATAGAGCTTTACCTTGGTTTTTCAAAACCAGGAAGCAACATTGCACATTTCGCCCACCTCGGTGGCATGTTGTTTGGTTATCTGCTCATAAAATACTGGAATAAAAAGACTACACATTTTTATTAGATGGATATTTGGACCGATATAAAACAAACATTTAAGCATGGATCTGCTTTAACACGCCTGATTTATGTGAATCTTGGTGTATTTTTGGTAATTAAGATAATTGGATTGTTTTTTTACCTGGCCGGTTTGCCATACCCGTTGGTTGAATGGCTTTCGGTGCCTTCTGATTTGGGGATGCTGGTTAGAAGACCCTGGACACCCATAACCTATATGTTTTTGCATGAGGGATTTCTGCATCTGCTGTTTAATATTCTGGGACTATACTGGTTTGGTAAATTATTTCTATATCATTTTGAAGGGGAGAAACTTCTTAGTGTTTATTTGATGGGAGGGTTGACCGGAGCATTCGTATATATACTGGCTTTTAATATTTTCCCGGCATTCACCCAGATGAACAGCATTATGCTGGGAGCTTCGGCCTCTGTGTTTGCCATTTTAATGGCTATTGCAGTTTATGACCCTAACCGGGAGATTCATCTTTTTTTTATTGGTCGTTTTCCGTTAAAATATGTTTCTGCTTTTTATGTAGTGCTTTCTATTATAAGTATTTCTGCTGCTAATCCTGGCGGGAACCTTGCACATTTGGGAGGTGCTTTCTGGGGGTGGTTTTACATAACTCAGTTACGGAAAGGTAAAGATCGTGGTTCGGCTGTAGTTAGTATTATGGAGAAACTGGGGCATGCTATTAAACCGAAGGAGAAAATGAAAGTAACCTTTAAGCAGCCTCCACGCAATGATTATGAATACAATAAACAAAAAAAAATCCAGCAGGATGAAATTAACCGTATCCTCGATAAGATAGCTCAGTCGGGATATGAAAGCCTGACTAAACAGGAAAAAGAAATTCTTTTCAGACAGGGAAAATGATCTATTCTTCTATTTTTTTTTCAGTTTTAGCCTGGTAGATGCTGGCATTTAGTTCAAATCCAATAAGCAGAATAAGCGACAACAGGTACATTAAAAACAGGATGATAAGCAGTGTCCCGATTGAACCGTAAAGCTTGTTATACTGGCCGAAATTATTGATGTAATAAGAAAAGCCTATCAGTGCTGCAAGGCTGAGAATAGTAGCCAGAGTACTACCGGCCGAAAAAAAACGCCATTCAGTTTTTTTTGCGGGTGCCATATAGTAAAGAAAAGAATTGGCAAAAAACAACAGCAAAATGATTACCAACCATTTTCCGAAGTTAAGCAGGAAAATGGTAAACCGGTCTTGCAGAATCAGGCTATCCTGCAGATAACCAATAGCGATTTGTCCACCTATAATTAAGGCAATGGCAAAAAACAACAATACTGATAAAATGATAAGCAGAAGAATAGCTGCCAGCCTCTGGCTAATCCAGGATCTACGGTTTATACTGTGAATGGTGGCATCGAAGGCAGTCATCATTGAAGCCAGACCATTTGTGGCAAATATAAGAGCCATTATAAACCCCAGAGATAATAATCCTCCCCGGGGACGCATAATAATGTCGGTTAAAGTATCTTCTACTGTGTCAAAAGTGCTATCGGGAAGAACCTGGTGAAGAAGTTGAAAAAGTTCGTTTTGAAAATTACGGATGGGAATGTAAGGAATGAGGGTAAATAAAAACAGGATAGCAGGAAACAAGGCGATAAAAAAAGAAAAGGCTATGGCTGAGGCTCTTGTGGTGATGGCTCCGTTTACAATACTGTGCCAGAAAAAAATCGTAACATCGTAAATGGGAATTCCATCAAAAAAGGGCAGTGATACCCTGCGCGCTTTTTCAACGATATTTTCTGTTATTTCCTTATACGTTTTCCGGTTTAGAAGCCCATTTGCCATAGGGTCATTCCTGTTTTTCTATTCTTAGCTGGTGGATATAATCTTTACCATTATTATTTTTCAAAAGAAAATAAACCCGGAAGGAACCCTTTTTTGTGCTTAGATTACCAATAACATATTGCGCACCTTCTTTTCCTCCCTGATGAATAACTGAAAAACCTTGTGTGGAGTAGGTAGTAAAAAAATCATTAACAATAAGCTGTGCCTGTGCTTTACTGTAAACATTGTCATTTTCAGGTACCATCAGTTCCACATTTTGGTTAAAATACTCTGAAAGGATTTTGGCATTGCCTGATTTTAAACTTAGAATAATTTCGTCGGGAATTTGAGCCTTGGCCGGATTGATAATTAGAAATGTTCCGACCATGAGTGAAACCATTAATAGTATTATTTTTAAAGATGGCATTTTTTTTATTTTTATGTTTCAAAAGCGACCATAAAGTTACAAAAACCATGCAAAAAGTTGTTGAACCTTTTTTTTTGGTAAATTTATAAAATTATAATTCATAAACAGCATGAGACTAACTTTATTGATGATAGGTAAAACCGACGAAAAATATTTAAAGGAGGGAATTGAACGATATGCAAAGCGATTGAAACACTATATCGATTTTAAAATAGAGGTAATTCCGGATATTAAAAAGGGAAAAAATTTGAGGCCTGAACAGCAAAAAATCCAGGAAGGGGAACTTATTTTAACGAAATTAGACACTGCAAAAGAGTTTCATCTTTTGGATGAAAGAGGCTTTGCCTATACTTCGAAGCAGTTTGCTGATTTTCTTCAGAAAAAAATGGCAAGTGGCTTAAAAGAGCTGGTACTTGTGATTGGGGGGCCTTATGGTTTTTCCAGTGACGTGTATGAACAGGCTGCTTCTTCTGTTTCGTTGTCGCCAATGACATTCTCTCACCAGTTGGCAAGACTTTTGTGCATTGAACAACTTTACAGGGCTTTTACTATTTTAAAAGGAGAATCCTATCATCATGAATAGCGGGTTATAATAATGAACAGATACAGCTACCTTATTTTTGCCCTTAGTTTCTTTATCGTTGCAGCAATTATTGAAAATGGACTGTTGAACAGGCATCCTGAGAAGTATCTGATTCGTGATTTCAGGGAAAAATTTCATGAAAATGAACGAAACTTGCATGAGGAAATTAATGAGATGGCTCAACTTGCAAAAGGTGAATTCTTTGATGGAAATTTTGCAGGTAAGCTAGATTATGGAAATCGTACACTGGAAGAAGAAGGTTTAGGTATTCTGGTTTTTCAAAACGATAGTCTCATCTTTTGGTCCGACCGCTCCATTGCTTTTTACAATAATCTTTCCGATTTTCCAAGGAAGGAAGGGCTTATTCAGCTGCCGAATGGATTTTATATGGCAGAATTTGTACAATCCGGTGATTATCTGATTTACGGATTTCATCTGATAAAATACAACTACCAGCATGAGAATAATTACCTTAAAAATTCATTTTATAGTGATTATCAGCTTCCTGATGAATATGAACTCGTGCTAAGTAAATCAAGCCAATTATATCCTGTATATAATCTTGAAGATAAATATATTTTTTCAATAAAGCCACAAGGCTTTTATCTTTGCACTAAACAACAGCTTTATCTTCCCGGAGTTTTATTTTTATTGGGTTTATTTTTTCTGTTGTTTTATTTTAACCGTGAATTCATAATTTCGAAAGCTCAATTCTTTATCAAAATAAGCGGCCTGGCGTTGGTTCTGTTTCTGGTATACTGGCTTCACCTGATGTTTCATGTGCCAAAGGTATTTTCCCTGCTTCGATTTTTTAGTCCCTCGGTATTTGCACTTAGCGACTGGTTACCCTCTCTTGGAGATTTTTTTCTGTTATCGCTGTTTTTCCTGTTTTGGCTATTTCATTTTGGAAAATATCTCGACGTAGATCAACTTCAGAAAGATTCCTTTCTGCCACGAAAGGTAATTGGATTTTTGCTTTTGTTGTTTTCAAGTTCAACTTACCTGTTGATTCATTTCTACATCCATAAACTTGTATTTAATTCCACAATTTCTTTTTCGCTTAATCGAATTATTGAAATTTCGGCACAAAGTATAATGGCCATTTTTTCTGTTGGATTACTCCTGTTTGCTGTGTTTTTTTTAACTATTCGTATAGTTGGTCACTTTCGAAATGATTTTCGTTTTGGCTATCTTGTCCTTATTTGCCTTTTCATAGTTGTAATTCTTGCCGGAGTGCAACA
>JBEPWX010000057.1:0-10873 GCA_041642235.1 Mariniphaga sp. | reverse complement strand
CTTCCTGAATATTTTAAGAGGTATCAGGAAAGTGTTGAAGATCCCGAAGGTTTTTGGGCAGGGATAGCTGAAAATTATAACTGGCAAAAGAAGTGGGATAAGGTTCTCGACTGGAAGTTTGAAGGGGAAGGTGCACCCGATGTAAAATGGTTTGTAAACGGTAAGCTGAATATTACTGAAAATATTTTTGAACGAAATATTTCTGAACGAAAAGATCAGGTAGCCATTATCTGGGAACCTAATGATCCAAAGGAACAGGAATTAAGAATAACCTACGGTGAATTATTTGAAAAAGTAAAACAGTTTGCCAATGCATTAAAAAAGTTAGGGGTTAAAAAAGGAGATCGGGTGGCTATTTATCTTCCTATGGTACCTGAACTGGCTATAGCCATGCTTGCATGTGCACGTATTGGAGCTATTCATTCCATCATATTTGCAGGATTTTCTGCCTCCGCACTTGCTGACCGGATTATTGATGCCCAGGCTAAAATTCTGATTACTTCAGACGGAGGATTCAGGGGGGCCAAATCTATTCACCTGAAAAACATTGCTGATGAAGCACTAAATAACTGTCCTTCCATAGAACTTTCTGTTGTTTTGAAAAGGACAGAAGAAAAAGTTCAATGGGAAGAGGGCCGGGATGTGTGGTGGCATGAAATTATAGACGGGGTTGATTCGGATAATGAAGCCGAAGCGATGGATTCTGAAGACATTCTTTTCATTCTCTATACCTCGGGCTCAACCGGGAAGCCCAAAGGGGTAGTTCATTCAACTGCCGGATACATGATTTTTTCGGAATATACCTTCAAAAATGTATTTCAATACAATGATGGGGACATTTATTGGTGTACGGCCGATATCGGTTGGGTAACCGGGCACTCCTATATTGTTTACGGTCCGCTGCTTGCAGGCGCCACCTCTGTCATGTTTGAAGGAGTACCTACCTGGCCCGATTCAGGAAGATTCTGGGACATAGTAGATAAATACAAGATAACTCAGTTTTATACTGCACCCACAGCCATCCGTGCACTGATTGCACAGGGAGATGATTGGGTTTTAAATCATGACTTAAGTTCACTTAAAGTTCTGGGGACCGTTGGAGAACCCATCAATGAGGAAGCCTGGCGATGGTATCACGATATGGTAGGGAAATCCCGTTGCCCGATTGTAGATACCTGGTGGCAAACTGAAACCGGAGGTATTATGATTTCTCCGCTTGCAGGAATTACTCCGACAAAACCATCACATGCCACCCTGCCTTTACCAGGTGTTCAACCCATATTGGTAGATCCGGAAGGTAATGAGCTTAAGGGGAACAGTGTAGAAGGGATTCTTTGCATAAAGTACCCATGGCCTGGAATGCTGCGTACTACTTATGGTGATCACCATCGCTGTTATACAACTTATTTTTCAGCATTCAAAGGTTTATACCTGACAGGCGATGGTGCCAAACGTGATGAAGAAGGCTATTACCGGATCATTGGCCGGATCGATGATGTGATCAATGTATCGGGACATAGGATAGGAACTGCAGAAGTGGAAGATGCTATAAATCAGCATCCAAAAGTAGTTGAATCAGCAGTAGTAGGTTTCCCTCACGAAATAAAAGGTTCAGGGATTTATGCCTATGTCATATGTGAAGATTTATCGGATAATGAAATGGCTACTATTGAAAAGGAAATAAAGGACACCGTAAACAAGTTTATTGGCCCAATTGCGAAACCCGATAAAATTCAGATTGTTAGCGGCTTGCCTAAAACCCGATCAGGAAAAATTATGCGCCGCATTTTACGAAAAATTGGTGAAGGTGATGCCACCAATCTTGGAGACACCTCTACCCTGCTCGATCCTGGTGTGGTTGACGAAATTATCACCGGAGCAAAAGTAGATGTAAAACGCTAAGGGAATATATAGTAAGGCATCTTCATTCAGAAGATGCCTTTTTTTTTACAAATTCATAAAAAACAACAATTATGAACAGCCAAAAAACATTTAACCGTGGATTTGTAATTCTCGGTGCCATTATGATTCAACTTGCCTTAGGAGCAATATATGCCTGGTCGGTATATACAAAGCTGCTTGTTGAAGAAGGTTGGACAAGAACACAAACTCAACTTGTATTTTCAACAGGATTAGCAGTTTTTGCCATAGTGATGGTAATGGCAGGACGCATACTGCCAAAAACAGGTCCTCGAAAACTGGCATTTGCAGGAGGTATCGTCCTTGGGTTAGGATACATTTTGTCGGGTATTTTTGGAGCAGAAAATTTTATTACCACTTTGTTGTTTGTCGGAATTCTGGGGGGCAGCGGTATTGGGTTAGGTTATGTTGTTCCAATCGCGGTTGGCATGCGATGGTTTCCCGATAAAAAGGGTATGATAACCGGACTTGCGGTTGCAGGCTTTGGTTTTGGAGCAACTTTATGGATGGCACTTGCCGATCGGTTGGGAACGCTTGGCGGAGGAGAACTCCTATCCAAGATAGGGCTCTCTCAGACATTTATTGTTTATGGAATTGCCTACCTTGTAATCGTTTCAATAGGAAGCCTCTGGATGATATTCCCACCTGATGGATGGGTACCAAAAGGATGGATTCCTCCTGAGGCAACAAAAACTAATTCGGCAGGTACCATTAACTTCAGCAGTAATGAAATGTTGCACACACCGCAGTATTATCTCATCCTGCTGACATTTACATTTAGTGCTGCTGCAGGATTAATGAGCATCGGGCTGATGCGCCTGTGGCCGCAGGAAGCACTCACACAAGCAGGGTTAACACCAGAAGCAGCCGGTGCAGCAGCCACTATGGCAATGGCTGTTTTTTTTGCCTTATCTAACGGACTGGGCCGGATTTTGTGGGGAATGATTAGTGATAAAATAGGGAGAAAACGCTCCATCATCATCATGATGGCTACACAAGGACTGTTTGTAATCCTATTTCAATGGATGGCTGGCAATGTTTATACCCTTTATTTATTTGCAGTCTTTATCGGTTTTAATTTTGGTGGAAATTTTGCCTTGTTTCCAACTATAACTGCCGATACTTTCGGAACAAAATATATAGGCCAGAATTATGGCTGGGTTTTTTTGGCATATGCAGCAGGTGGTATATTCGGCCCGGTTATGGGAGGAAAGCTTGGAGATTTAAATAACTTCCCATTGGCATTCACTATTTGTGGTATTCTCTGTTTTATAGCTGTGGTAACAATTGGGATGGTGGTGCCGGCAAAGAAGGAGCAGAAAACAGAAACCATTGAAACAGCCCTGGAAGCAAAGCAACCAAGTGTTAGTTAAAAATATTCTTCAATTTGAAATTTTGCCTGTTAATTCCCTTTTCCATCATAATGGAGTAAAGAATTTATGGGTTAATCGTTTTTTGAATATGAATGAAAAATTTAATTGAGAAAACGTCTTTAGAACGAAAATTAAAAATTTTATGTTGTCAAACAGGTTTTTTAAAAGTTATTTTTTAACATAGAATTACAAACTGATGGCCGGAAATACGGTTCATATAGCTGAATATAAGCGACTTCACGTTAATCAATAATAAATACACCAAACATTTAAAAAATTTTTTATCATGATTTTTTTTCCTGATTTTTATAGTCGAATTCCTTTCTCTTTATTCTAAGGATAATAATATTCAAAATTTAAAAAACATAACAATGGCCATAAAAAAATTAGACAGCATTTTTAAACCGAAGCGGATAGCCCTTATTGGAGTATCAAACAATCCAAACAGTGTAGGAGGAATTACCCTCCGGAATTTGGTTGGAGGTGGTTACAATGGAGTAGTTTATCCGGTAAATCCAAAAAGGGAGGCAGTATTTGGCATACCATGTTATCCCGATGTAAAAAGCTTACCAAAAGTACCCGATCTGGCAGTGATTATGACATCTGCGAAATTTGTACCACAGCTCGTTCGGGAATGCGGAGAGGTGGGTATTAACGGCATCATTATCATGTCGGCAGGTTTTAAGGAAGCTGGAGAAGAAGGGAAAAAACTGGAAGAACAAGTAAAATCAGAAAAGTCCAAATTTCCTGACATGAGGGTTATCGGGCCCAATTGTCTGGGAATTTTAGTTCCGGGACTTAGTATGAATGTCAGTTTTGCCAACGGTATGCCTGAAAAAGGACACGTGGCATTTATATCCCAATCGGGTGCATTATGCACATCCGTTCTGGATTGGGCATACGAATCGCACATTGGTTTTTCCTACTTTGTATCTATAGGAAATTCTATGGATGTAAACTTTGGTGATTTAATTGATTATTTTGGACAGGATCCCAGCACCAAATCAATTGTGCTCTACGTTGAATCTCTTTCAAATGCACGCACCTTTATGTCAGCAGCTCGTGCGTTTTCCCGTGAAAAGCCAATCATTGTATATAAATCAGGCAGATTTCCTGAATCGGCAGCGGCGGCAGCATCCCATACAGGTGCATTGGCATCAGAAGATTCCATTTATGATGCCGTGTTTCGCAGGGCAGGACTTGCCCGCGTATATGATTTTGGGAATATATTTGATTTTACCGATTTGGTAGGACGTAAGAGAATACCAAAAGGTAACCGGCTGGCCATTGTAACAAATGCAGGCGGACCAGGTGTAATGGCAACCGATTCACTCATCTCGTGGGGAGGAAAACTGGTAAAGCTTTCAGATGAAACTATGGAAAAGCTAAACGACTATCTTCCACCCTTTTGGTCTCACGGAAATCCTGTCGATGTACTTGGGGATGCCACACCTGAACGTTTTGCGCGTGCCACCGAAATCGTTCTTGAAGACAAAGAGGTGGATGCAGTACTCGTACTGTTAACTCCGCAGGCAATGACAGCACCTACCGAAACAGCTGAAGCCATTACACAAATGGCTTCAAAAACCTCAAAAACAATTATGGCTGCATGGCTTGGCGGAGCAAGCATGCGTGATGGGATACAAGTGTTCAACCGTTCAGGAATATCGAATTATCCTACTCCGGAGCAGGCTATCAGAGCATTTATGACATTATCACATTATGCCAAGAACCTTACAATGTTGTTTGAAACTCCCAAGGAAATACCTGTTTCTTTTCAATATGATCGGAATGAACTAAGGAAAAAGTATCTGGAAAATGTGTTTCCCAAAGCAAAAATCCTGAATGAAGACGATTCTAAGATGCTTGTAAATGATTATGGTATCGACACAACTCATCCTACTCCAGCATACAGTGAAGATGAAGCAGTGGACATTTCAAGAAAAAAAGGATATCCGGTGGTATTAAAAATTTATTCACCCGACATTACCCACAAATCAGATGTTGGAGGTGTTGCATTGAATATTAAGGATGATGAAATGGTGCGTGCAACCTTTAAAAACATGGTTAAAACTGCTTCAGAAAAAAGACCCGATGCAAAAATTGAAGGAGTAACTGTTCAGCGGATGGTTGATACTCAAGATGCGGTGGAGCTTATATTAGGTACAAAAAAGGATCCATCTTTTGGTACGGTGATGTTGGTAGGGATGGGGGGTACAAGTGCTGAACTGTTTAAGGACAAGCGCCTGGAGTTCCCACCATTGAATGAAAGCCTGGCACAACAGATGCTGGAATCACTGCAGATTTATCCCCTGCTTGAAGGATATCGTGGCGCTTCCAGAAAAAACATCGAAAAACTGGTAGAAGTACTTATTCGAATGTCATATCTTGCAGCCGATTATCCTGAAATCAAAGAGCTGGATATAAATCCATTGATCGTCACACCCACCGATGTCATTGCATTGGATGCCCGCATTGTAATTGATGAGGAGGTAATGCATAATCCCGTAAAAGAATACTCACACCTGATATTAAGGCCTTATCCTGAAAGCCTTATCTGCACAACTAATTTGAGAGATGGTTCACCTGTAACACTGCGTCCTATTAAACCTGAAGATGAGCCAATGTGGCTGGAGCTTTTAGCAAGTTGTTCTAAAGAATCGATTTATCATCGGTTTAGATACGATTTCTATTTCGACTCACATGAAGTAGCTACTCAGTTTTGTTTCATTGATTACGATCGGGAAATTGCTATAGTGGCCGAAATTGAAGATGAAGGAAAGAAAAAAATAATTGGTGTTGGTCGGCTCATTGCAGATCCTGATGTGGAAATAATGGAATATGCAATTTTAATTACAGATGCCTGGCAAAAAAAAGAACTGGGTTACATCCTAACAAATTATTGTATGGAAATTGCTAAAAACAGGGATATAAAAACCCTTGTTGCTGAAACCACACGTGACAATAAACCTATGATCACTGTGTTTAGGAAGTTGAACTTCAAAATCAGGTTCAATGAAGATTCTACCGTTTCAGTACGAAAGGACCTGACTGAAGAATGAATTATCACGCCAGAACGTTTTTACTCCCGGCAGGAGTAATTTTCTGCAAGGAGTTTTATAAAACAGGCAAATGGATATTGATAAAATTAACGAAGCAGTTAAACTAATCCGGAAATCAAAATATATGGTAGCCTTTACTGGTGCCGGAATTTCTGTTGAAAGTGGTATTCCACCTTTCAGGGGTGCCGGAGGATTGTGGAATACTACTCACCCTATTTTCCTGGAAATAGAATATTTTAAAAAAAAACCACTGCAGTCGTGGAACAAAATCAAAGAGATCTTTTACGATAAGCTGGGAGATGCCGAACCAAATAAGGCTCATGAGATTCTGGCCAAGATGGAAAAACGTAGTTTCATTGAGTCGGTGATTACTCAAAATATAGATCATCTTCACCAGCGCGCAGGCAGCAAGTATGTATATGAACTGCATGGTACATACCGGCAACTTATTTGCACTGAATGTGGTTCAGAATACGACTTAAGCTTTGCTGATCTGAACTTTCTGCCTCCTACCTGTTTTGTATGCAAAGGAATTTTAAAACCCGACATGGTTTTTTTTAATGAAGCCATACCTCAATTTGCTAAAAAACGTTCCCTGGATGAAGCTCGAAAAACAGACCTTCTTCTTATCATCGGAACTAATGCTGAAGTACTCCCAGCTGCTGAGATACCAGAAATTGCAAAAAAAACTGGTGCAAAAATAATTGAAATTAATATTAAACCATCGCCATTTACCCACACTGTTACTGATGTATTTATAGAAGCCCGTGCAACTGAGGCAATGGAGGAAATTGGCAGGAAGCTCTATTTATAATATGGAAAATGGAAACTTAAAATGATGGATGGATCCGGATTCTTATTTTATCCAATTAAGATTGGTATTGCATTTCTGGTTCTGTATCATCCAGGATATAATTGATCTGATCTGTGTAATTAATTGATATTTATTGAATGCAATTTTCAATCACAATGGTTATTACAATTTATGAATTTCCAATAAAAGATTTACACTCAAGGCATAAAACAAGAACAATTTGTCGCATCCCGCCAATTAATGTGTTTCAGTAAACAATTATTCGAACCGGATAGGCATGGGAGCTCCAGGACGAAAATCATAAAAATCCTGCTTAATTTGTTCTTCAACCATTATTCCAGCAAAATTTACATCCGAGGGAGAAAAAGGATAGAAAGCAAAACGTAACTGGAATGTTTTAAAAACTAAATGTTCGTTGTGGAAACGCATGCCAAATCCAACTCCACTGTAATAGTTTTGAGTAAAAATAAGGGCTTTATTGGAACCAATAATACCAAGATCAGCAAAACCAAAAGCAGCAATTCTGAATTTGTAAAATTGCTGCGGCAGAAACATTACATATTCCAGGTTTAGGCTTAACCGCTGTTTACCTAATGCATTACCACTTCTAAACCCCCGGATGTGATCATCCCTGTTCAGGTTCAGGTTTTCTATTTCAAACCGCCGGATGCCCATCAAATAATTCGACCGAACAAATAACCTGAGCCTTTTACGTCCTGCGCTTATCTGACGTGAAATGTAATTTACCCCCGCCTGGATCTGCCCCTGTTCAAATTCATTATTTCTAAAATAACCTCCAATACCTCCCGCAAGATAAAGATATCCTTGTCGTTTCACAAGCAAATTTCCATTTGATAAAAACAAATGAGCATAATGTCGATTGCCAAATTCATTGATATCAAACCCATAGATAAGTTCATTTTTAAAACCTTCAGGTATGTCTTCTGTAATTCCGTAACTATAAACAAGTTGGTCTTGAGTATAATGTCTTTGGGCAAAGGTGATTCCAGCAAGATATAACGTACTGTTTGAAAAATAATTAACACTTCCCGGTTCAGGTTCAGGTCTTTTGAAGAATCTGTAATTATAGAATCCTGCCGATATTACCATTTGAGAATTTTGAATATAATTTGGTTTAACAGGAAAACTTCGTCCTCCCCATGCACTAAAAAACGACAAATCCATAGGTAGTTCAGTCTGAATTGGATCATGGTCATCAATCCTTTCTGTCCTGTACATTCTTAATGCTGAGCCACCGTAACCCCAAATAACTGAAGGAGTAAAAAATGGTTTATCAACAACCAGGCTGAAACCTTCTCTTCTATAGGTATTCATATAACCTGCAGTAATATCCAAAAATTTACCACTTATGTTATTTATCTTGTAAAAGGTTTCTAGACCCGCATAAGGTTGACGTCTTAAATGCCCGACAAACCGAATGGAAATTTCATGGCCCACACCAAAAATATTTTGATTATATACTTCAAGGGCAGCCGATTTACTACCATTCACATCTCCGGTTATTCCAAAAGGAAACCTATCCTTTGTCAATACATGCACCTTTACAAGGCCCTTATACACTGAATCCTGCTCCAGGATAAATCTTACATCCTGAATATATCTAAGTGAACGAATTATACGCTCGTTCTCATAAAGTAGTTCCGGATCGAGAAAATCCCCAACTTCGAAAAGTAACATTTTAGCTATTGTACCCTTACCCGATGTAGTATATATTGCATTGGCAGTTTTCTCAACCCAGGAAACAGCCTGCCGGGATGTATCTTCTAAGGTAGGTCCGAAGGCACTTAATGTATTTACTGTAATTTCCGAAATAATTTTCCCTTCCATCCTGGTGTAGTATTGATACACAGCGGTATCACCCCCATCTCTAATCCCAGGATTGGAAATTAAAAAATCATACATTAATTCAGTTATCGAATTCTTTCTGGCTTTATGCTCCAGACTGTCATAAAACATTTCCTGTTTTTCATTCTTAAAGTTTTCTGAACTAATTGTATCTTTCTTTTCACTCTGCGCGATTACCGGATGATTTGGGTACATCAAAGCAATAATAATAAAAACAAGCACAGATGTATATAAAATGATATTTCCGTTCTTCAATTTTTCTTTCTTTTCCAACGTTTAATTGATGGTTAATAAATTATCCGAAAAATAATGATTTTCAAGAGTTCAAATCAAACTAGTTGCTGTTAATTTTAGTTAAAGCTCTTGTAAAAAAGCTTAAAGCATTTGTAAATCCAGCAATACTAAATCACTTTGATTCGTTTTCAATGTTCAATAAATTCATCCGTTAATTTTATACTTTTGCCGCGTGGGAAAACTATACAAAATATACAAACGGAACATCTATGGAATAATAGGCACACTGGTATTTCATATTCTACTTTTTTCCGTATTTCTTTTGGCCGATGTTGAGCGCAAAGGGAACCTGCAGGAGGAAGAATTATTGATTGAATTACCAGAATTAATAACTGAGCCTGAAATTCCTAAAGAAGAATTGGAAACCCAGGAACAGCAGGAAAGTGAACCTGTTTCTAATGAAGCTTCTGCACCCCTTTCGGAAACACAAAATAACCAAACTAATGTTGCATCCAACAAACTAGCACAGAATGATGATTTTTTTGATGATGATTACTTGAATGAAGTGGAAGATGCGAAACAACTAGTTTCTGATGTTAACAACCAACTTTCTAAAGAAAAAGTTAATTTTGAAGACATAAAGATGCCCGTTCGTACAACAGAAGGAATGAATCCTGACTCAATTGGAAATACGGTTTATACCGGAGAAAGCAATATCGTTTACTATCTTGAAAACAGATTCCATCGGAGTTTGCCAATACCAGTCTATCTCACCAAACAAGGAGGTAAAGTAGTGGTAGATATTACTGTTAATCGACAGGGAAAAGTCATTGAAGCTGAACCACAAAAAGCAAATAATATCCAAAATGAACAGCTTTATATGTACGCAAAAGCTGCTGCCTTACGGACAGTTTTCAATATAGATCTCAACGCTACAGATCCCCAGCATGGAACAATCCATTATACATTTGTAGCGCAATAATTGAATGTAGTTTAATACATTGATCTTTAACATGATTTAACAATTTTGTGTTGCAAAAATGCCTCATAGACTTTATCTTTGTCTTACGTTTATTTTCATAAGTTTAGGTTTAGTTAGGTTAGTTAGTTTAATGAGAAAAGGATGGGTTGTTGAACCCATCCTTCTTTTTTTTATAGCCCCTTCAATCAATCTCAATTTATTAAACTATATGATCAATCTTTCAGATACGTTTACTACGCGGAAAGTTCGTTTTTCATAGCAAAACAGTACCTTAATAAACCAATAAAATTAATCCCTACATTATTTGGGAAACATCCTTGTTTTAAATTATCCAGATAAAACTTTTGAACTATAAAATTATTTTTCATTTAAACAATGTAAAGCATTTACATATTTCTTTAAATTCATTCTAAATTATAATAATACTACCTTTACGCATTCAATAATCTATATATTTAGCATTATTAAAAAGAAAATAGTAAGGAATGCCACAACTTTTGATGTGTAATTTTGTTAATTTTTGTGACATTTTAGAGAAAATTCAACAAACAAAAATAGTACAGCATGTTTGATTTAGACCTGATTAAGAAATTTTATTCAGAGCTGCCTGAAAAAGTAAAAA
>JBEPWX010000056.1:0-10994 GCA_041642235.1 Mariniphaga sp. | reverse complement strand
CTTCACAAGGTGCGGGACAAATCCTCCCCAAAACAGCCGGCAATGCAATATCACGTTTTACCACTTCCAATGATTCATCAAATTTACCGGCAGCTATCAACCGGTTCATCAACGGGATATTCATATGTGCGGGGCAACCAATCTGACAAGGAGCTTCACAGTCTCCTACGTGTTCGCTTAACAGCAGTTCCAGGGCCGTTCGGCGGGCTTCCGCAATTTCATCATCATCGGTAACCACTTCCATGCCATCAGCTGCTTTTACAGAACAGGAGGGAAAAAGTTTACCGTTGTTGTTATCTTTTACAAGGCAAAGCATACAAGAAGTGAAATGTTCCAGCTCTTCGTGCCAGCACATATTGGGAACATCAATTCCCATTTCCTGCGCTGCCTTCATCACTGAAGTACCTTCCTCTACCTGAATATCCGTATTATTTATTTTAATTGAAATCATATGCAACCCATGAAAATAGCTGTAGCGCCAGGTATATTATTTTAATTTCATTCGTTTTCGTATCACCGGATAAAGGTTTTCTGCCATAGTTTTAAAACCCAAATCAGTTAAATGAACCCCATCAACAGTAGCTTCATTATCGTCTCCAATAAGTTTATCAGCTTTTATATAGTACATTTTTTTATCGCCTTGTTTCTTTTGTTCCAAATATATGTTTTTCAATGAATTATTTTTTTCATGAACCCATTTAAAAACATTTTGATTAAAATACATATGCGGATAATGAATATTTTCCACGAGGATTATGGGTGTTTCAGGTTGTTTTTGCCGAATAATATCAATAAAAGGGATAAGTTTTTCATTTAATTCCTCCAGGTTAATATTTGGCAAGCAATCAATAACAAAACAGGCAGCTGGTATAGTTGCCATTACTTCCGCAATTTCGTAATCAAGTTTCCCATTTCCACTAAAACCAAGATTGATAATTTCCCAATCAAGCATTCTTGACAATATATTGGGATAAGACATTCCGGCTCTTGAAGCACATCCACCCTGAGTAATACTCGTTCCATAAAATACAACCGGATTACCCGATCGGGGTGAATCTAATACTGAAGGTTTTATTTCTGAGTTTAATGCTACTCCGATCTCAAGACTTTTCAAACCATCGTACAAAGGCAAATAAAGCATGTATTCCATTTCCTCCTCAGGCATATTTTCAATGATAATGGTTTTTGAAGATTTGCCTGTAGGACGGGCAACATTAACAAATTGCCATTTTCCATTTTTCAGACAATAGAGGTCCAGTCCTTTAATTCCTGTCATGGCAAAATGGTTCATAACCACATCACCGGTTACCTCCCATTTCGCAGCGATAACAGGAGAATTTGTACGGAAACGTACAGCGAGTCCGCTACAATTTTTAGACAAATTCCAAACAGGTTCTCTTGTCACATTTTCAAGTCGCGAGGGCAAACGCTCATAGCGCGTTTGAGTATCAGCAAATCCCTTACCTATAACGGGCAAAGCAGCCGCATCGATAAATTTCAAACTATCGACAGGTGCAGCAATAATAACTGCCGGCACAAGTAGGATAATTACCAATAAAATTCTTTTCATTATTTAATTTTAACAGAATTTTTTCTCTTTTCAATTTCTAATTCCCTGGTTCTATTTGTACCATTAGTTTTAATAATAGTTCGATATTAATAATATTTCATTTTACGTCACATCAATGGCATCAACCGGACAAACGGATCGACAGGAATCGCATTTAATACACAATTCCGTGTTGATACTATGCTTCTCATGAGGTGTAAAAGGGATAGCATCAACAGGACATTTCTGAACGCATTTAGTACAACCAATGCAATTATCATTAACAGAATACGTAATCATTTCAATGCATTTGCCAGTAGGACATTTGCCATTGATATGAGCTTCATACTCATCACGAAAATATTTTAATGTACTGACAATTGGATTAGGAGCTGTTTTCCCAAGTCCACACAAGCTTCCTTTTTTAGTCCATTCAGCCAGCTTTTCCAATTCAACAATATCTTCAGGTTTTCCTTTTCCACATGTGATATTATCTAAAATATCAAGCATTCTTTTTGTACCCACCCGGCAGAAAGTGCATTTACCGCAGGATTCATCTTGAGTAAATGACAGAAAGAAACGAGCCATGTCAACCATACAATCTGTATCATCAAGTACAACAAGGCCACCAGATCCCATCATAGCACCCATATCACTTAATGATTCATAGTTTATGGGGATATTGGCATGTTCTGCAGGAATACAACCTCCTGACGGACCTCCAATCTGTACTGCTTTAAATTTCCGGCCATTTGCGATACCACCTCCTATTACCTCCACCACTTCACGAATAGTTATACCCATAGGCACTTCAATTAAGCCACCGCGTGCTACCTTGCCGGCAAGGGCAAACACTTTTGTGCCGGTATTGCCATGCGTACCAATCCCATAAAATTTTTCATAACCTTCCCTGATGATGTAAGATATCTGGGCCAGAGTTTCCGTGTTATTCACTAGTGTAGGATGTCCCCATAAACCATGGTGGGAAGGGAAAGGAGGACGAATACGAGGAAATCCCCGGTTCCCTTCAATTGAAGCAATAAGTGCTGTTTCTTCTCCGCAGACAAATGCTCCGGCACCTTCATAAATTTCAAGCTCCAGGTCAAAGCCAGACCCCTGAATATTTTTACCTAAAAAATTGTATTCCCTACAAACCTCCAAAGCCTTCTTAATTCTTTTCACAGCCAGCGGATATTCTGCCCTTATATACAAATAACCCTGATGTATACCAACAGCATAAGCAGCGATAATCATTCCTTCGATTACCCTGTAAGGATAACTTTCTAAAAGCATCCGATCCATAAATGCACCTGGATCACCCTCATCTCCATTGCAAATCAGATACTTAATCTCACTTTTTTCTTTTTTTACCAACTCCCATTTCACTCCGGTTGGGAAACCGGCCCCGCCTCTGCCACGAATTCCACTATTTTTTACCTGTGCGATAACCTCATCAGGAGTAAGTAAATCAAACATCTTTTTCAAAGCAGAAAAACCGCCCCTTCTAATGTATTCATCGACATCAACAGGATTTAAAATCCCCCGATATTCTGTAGCTATTGGAATCTGTTTTCCAAGAAAAGATGCTACCGTTTTTTCTCGCATGTTAATTTCATAACGCTGCACACCATCCCAATTCCGATCAGTTTGAATATCTTCTGCAAACTGATATATTTTATTTCGCAATTTTGCTATAATTCCTGGAGGATGAAAATGGCTTTCAACAATATTCTTAACATCTTCAGGCTTCACCCTTGCATAAAGTGTTGGTTCTCCTTCATTTGGGACTATCTCAACCAGAGGTACCTGATGGCACATTCCAACACAACCTACATGTTTCAATTTTACCCTCAGATTATTTTGATTAACCACCGATTCCACTTCTTTTTCAATTTCCCCACTACCACTGGCCACACAACAGGAACCAAGACCAATACGTATTTCTCCTTTAATTGCAGAACCGTCGGCTTTTCTAAATTTCTTTGCCCCTTTTTTTCCCTGTTGACTTTCAAAATCTTCTATGACCTGATCCACCTGGTCGGGAGCAACATGTCCATAGGTAATATCATCAACCTGAACCACTGGAGCAAGAGTACAACAGCCAAGGCAGCTAACCTTTTCAAGTGTATATTCTCCCCCGGCATCAGTATCAATACCAGACGGAAGTTTGAAGTGTCTTCGGAAGGAATCATGAACCAATCCGGCACCTTTTACATGACAAGCTGTACCGACACAAATCTTTACCAAATGTTTTCCGGCAGGTTTCATTCTGAATTGCTTGTAAAAACTTGCTACGCTAATGATTTCCGAGGGAGTTACAGCAGTTTTTTCCGATAAATATTTCAGGGCATCTTCAGGCAGATAATTATATTCTCCCTGAATAGCCTGTAAAAGTGGGATCAGATTCTTCTTTAAGGATCCTTTTTCCTTTATGATTCTATCAATATTTTGAAATTCCTGGTTCATTCAATTTTCCTCAGTTTCTGTTTTCATTTCCAAACCCTTTGAATTCGCTAACTCTTCTATCATAGGTTTTTTGAAAAAACAGTTCATAATTTACTTCCCTATGCAATATAAATTTTCTTCTCCCCGAATATAAATACGACCATCAACAAATGCAGGAGTAGTTCCCGAAGGTTCACCCAAAGTATTTTCAGCGATCACTTTCATTTCCTTCCCGAATTCATAGATCCGCATAACTCCATCGTTATCCATCATAAACAACTTTCCCTCAGCATAAATTGGAGATGAATAAAGAGTTGTGCCTACGTCATGTTCCCAATACTGTTCACCAGTTTTACCATCATAACAAACCAGTACACCATAACTGGTAGCAATAATTAAGAGTCCGTCATGGGCCAGGGGACTTGAAGCCTCAGGAAGGTACATATCATCTTCCCAGAGAATTTCCTGGCTTTTTATATCAATGGCAACCATTTTAGCATATTCATTGGCGGCATATACAATACCATTGTTGTATGCAACTGATGGACCAACTTCACCCATCATGCATTCCACCGACCAAAGTTCTTCGCCTGTTTGAACATCGTAACCGGCAACAATTGGATCGGCAGTTAAAACTACCTGGTATTTTCCATCGACCTGTGCCAGCACCGGACTTGCCCATGAAATTTTTGCATCACGTGCCGTTTCCCAAACTGTTTCACCCGTAGCTGCATCTAAGGCCATAATTTTCCCACCTTTATGGGTATCAAACTGAACCAGCAATTTCTTGTCCCAGATTATCAGTGAAGAGGAATGTCCATAATGATTATCAGGAACCCCCAGATTTCGTCCCCATATACGCCTGCCGGACATATCAAATGCTACTACATCGCCAGTAGCAAAAATGGCAAAAACCAGTTCTCCGTTGACAGTTAAAGTAGATGCAGAGAGTCCTGTATCTTCAGTTACCTTTGGTAAAGTTGAAGGAGAGCCGGGTATATTGCCGGCTTCACCTGTCCATAATAACCGACCATCAGTATTGTTATAGCAATAAACTTCACGGCTCTGTTCATCAGCACCAGCGACAAAAACTTTATCACCCCAGATTACAGGGGAATTGTAACCATGCTTTGGGACCGGTGATTTCCAGAGGATGTTGTTTCCTGACAAACCATCCCATGAGGAAGGAATATTTTTATGATATACAATTCCTTGTCCAAGGGGACCACGGAAAGAATTGTGGTTCTTCTTAATATCTTCAATCGTAAGAACAGAAGCAGATGAACCAACTTCAGGTTTTTCCGATTCCATAACAGGTTGTATTTCTTCCTTTTTTGTAATTTCAGAAACAGGCTCTTCTACCGGGTCCTCCTGAACCTTTAAATCCTCGGATTCAGCAGCTGTATTTTCTGCCAGATGTCCCACTTCAATCACTTCAATACCCTCGTCTGAATTTACTTCAGAAGCCTCTGCTACAGATGCTTCGACATGATACCTCTCCAGATAATTTACCGATGAAAATGAAGCCCAAAAAGTAAAGCCAAAGAGAACTACTCCAATTGCAATTATCCATTTCTGAGCCATTATCCGTCCAGCTATTTCACTTTCCAAATTTTTATTTGGTTCATCTATTTTCGATTCTAGCGAATAGTAAACTGTGAGTGCGATAATCAGCACGATGGAACCTGCTAAAAGCATATAGGCTCCGGTTTTTATCTGCCATTGGCTTGTAAAATAAGCTTTTCTGGCCAACAGATCAAAATTACGTATCTCCGTTATCAGCTCATTATTATTCGGTTCCTGCTTTAACCTGTTCACCAAAGCTTCAAGCACCTGACTTTCAACAGGGTCATTTTTCGAGATTTGCCAATAATTTAAAAGCAAAAGAGAAGCTACCACCACGCAGAAAATCCCTGCCACCAAAGCAATGTTTTGTGATAATCGTATTTTATCGTTGTTGGTCATTTGCAACTATTTTTTTTCATTTTTCTTTAACCGGACAATAATCCATACAGCGGCCACAACTATAGCAGTTTCCTTTATGTGGAACATAATCCTGCCTTTTTCGAAAAACTACAGTATTTAATAATGTCATGCCTACTACAAGTCCTAAAAAACCCCCTGCAATAATACTCCCAATATAAAAATCTCCACGGATTTCCTCAGCCTCTCCCACCAAAGCATCCATCGTTTTCCCTGATTTTAGAAAAGTCTGGACATCGATGTTATCCTGATCGTTCTTTACTTCGGGATTGGAAATCATCAATTCTGCAAGATAAACATCAGGATTAGCTTTCGATAAGAACACATGCGATTTTGCACCGATAAATATTCCCAAAGCCACCCACAAAGGGATTAGTGCAGCATATAAAATAAATCGTTTTGTTCCCAGACCAGATTTTACCACCTCCTTTTCATTTGTGGGAAAATCAATTGCATCGAAGGGACAGGATTTGACACATAATTTACACTGAATGCATTTTGATGGCGTAATGGTAACATGTTTGCCTGAGAAACGCGACATCCACCCCAACATAACTCCATAGGGACAAAGAAAACGGCAATAAGGTCTTCCTATAAACATGCCCAACAATAAAAAGCTGATTCCAAGAACAATCATTAACATCATGCCGTCCATTCTGAAAATACCAATGAATGGATCATAGCGGCAGATTATAAAATCTGTACCGGTTGCAGCAAAAAGGACGGCAAGAGAAAGAAATATATAGGGAATTAGCCCCAGTGTTTTATTAAGCCATTTAGGCAAACTCAAAGGCTTAACAATAACCAGATCCTGAAGGGCTCCCAGTGGACAAACTCCCCCACAGAAGGTTCTACCGTAAAAGAGAGTGACAATAAGAGGTAATATAAAAAAAAGTAAAATAACTATAGACACAGCATAAGTCGGGTCAAAAAACGATAAGGTTACATTTTGCACAGCCCCAATAGGGCATATACATCCGTTACGGAAAAAACCAAAATAGGCCACTGCTGCAACTATTAACCACATCATACCGCTCCTCGAACGTTTTTTAATCATCAGCCAGGTTGCCAGAATAAGAAAGCCGATTAACACAGCAACATCAATATATTCCATCATTTGCCCACGCGGTTCAGGAGTTTCAGTAGAAGGCTGTTGGTAACCTGATTCAAATTCCGGTCTTGGAAAACGCTGCTCCTGGGCGTCTGCAGAAATGGCAAAAAAAAGATGAAACAGGATAATTAAACCTGCCAAATGAATAAATGTCTTTCCCACCGAAATCAACCCCGCTTTTATAGTAAATGATTTATCCATTTTTACTACGTTTCCTCGTTTTTAGTAAATCCCCCTTTTATTTTGTAGGCATCAGAAGCTTTCACTCTTTTAATTGCATTGGATGGACATTTGCGGGCAATAGAACATTCATTGCAATTGAGGCAGATGCTGTGCACAATCTGTAAATGGAGGGATCCGTTTCCAAACGATGTACAGCCGGCTACACATTTAGCACATCCAATGCATAAATCTTCAATTATGTGATATTCGAAGTAAGGATCTTCAATGAATTTACGTTCAATGGCGGCAGTAGGGCAAAGTTGGTTTTCACCGGCAGTAGATAATTCATTTGCATCGGGTTTGAAGTAACCTCCACATAAATCACAATAACCGCAAAGGTCATATGCATGAACACATTTTACGGCCGAAGGAGACATTACACATTCAGTTGCACACCGTCCACATTGAGTACATTCAAAAGGATCGATTTGCCATACATAATCCTCGCCGGTAATTTTGCTCAACGACAGTCCTCCAATACCACCTAATGCCAGGGCCAGCGAAAGCCGCGCCCCGTTTTGAATAAACTCACGCCGATTTGTCGATTTATTTTTGTCCATCGTTTACCTCCTTTGCCTGCGGTAAATCACAACTTGAAAGCTTTCCACATTTCACACAGGAAGGTGACACGGAACAGGTTGTATCAATTTTATTATTGACAATCAAATAACCTGTAGAAACTGCCATTCCACCCAGAATTAACATCCGTCCTCCTGTTTTCAAAAATTCTTTTCGATTCATGCTACTTATCTTTCGTTTTGCATAGCCCGCTAATTCAAATCAATACCTTTTCATTTAACGGGAGTAAAAACCCGTATTATTTTGGTATCAAAATCAAGTGCATATATGTTGTTTTCACTGTCGGCAGCGATATCAGGTGCCGGAGCTTCGTCAGCAAATTTAATCGGAGCGGCTACTACTCCTTCAAATTCACCTGACTCCTTATAGGTTTTAACTCGTACCAGCCCCTTTTCGCTGGTAACAAATCTTCCATCATCCAAAAATGTAAAATGCGCCGGATTACAGCAACCGCTGAAGCCTTCCGGATTTACTCCGGAATGTTTCCAATGTCTCCGCAATTTTCCATCGAAGGTATAATTTTCAAGTGAATGCAAGCCGGGATTAACTATCCAAAGTTCATCTTCGCTATTAATGGCGATATCAAAACACGGACTAGGAATAATAAACCCATGAAGCGCCCCTTCATCTGCTTTTCCGTCAAATTCATTCAGAATTTCACCTTCCAGTGAGTACCTGTATATTTTTCTTTTCCCCGCATCAGCAATAAATATATAATCTTCCATGGCAGCCATAGCAGTAAAATGTGCTCTGTCATCCATCGGCTCCCATTCACCCAACTTATTTCCTTCTTCATCAACTACAAAAACCTGATTCTTTATAGCAAGATAAATTCTGCTACCAAATACCTCAATCACAATAGGGTCAAAATTAAAAGTCAATTCTGCCAACAAATTGCCAGAAAGGGAAATTATCTTGAGCTTATTATCTCCTGCTACATAAATTTTGTCATTATAAACGTCTATAGCTGCAGGTGATTCAAAACCTATCTTGAAATTTTTAGTTTCCCTATAATGAATTAATGAAGGATCTACCGATTTATATTCTTCGATATCGAAAGCAAACGGATTGGCTTCACTCCTTCCCGGTCGTTCAGAACGGTAGTCAGCAACAATCAGTACCACGATAATGGCAGCCAGGATGATGAGAAAGAACACAATTCCCTTATTCTTCATTTCAAAAATTTAACGATTTAAATCTATGCAAACCAATGTATTTGCATCACGCATCAATAAATAGCCATCGGCAATGGCAAAAGGAGCCCAGGCATCATGTCCGTCCTCAATTACCTTCACTTCATCCATTTGTATATACCTTTCAGTGCTGGGCTGCGCAATAAAAAGCGTCCCATCGTCACGCAAAATAAACAGTTTATCGTCAGCAATAAAATAGGGTCCAAGGCCAAAGCGGTTCTCAGTACCGCTGGTCCATAGAGGTTCCTTTGGATTATCGGGATGAACGCACACCATCTGGTTACGGTTTGCGCCTCCGTCTTTTGGCATGATGCCAAACAAGTGGCCTTCCCAGTAAAGCGCTGTCTGCTGCTCGCAAGCAAGGCCTTCCCGGGGAGGATATTTGGTAAGGATTTCTATTGAAAAGGCCCCATTGTTCTCCGATAATTGTGCCATCATACTGCCTGCACCATAGCCTGCTGTCATAAAAATCTTTCCATCGGGCATGCAAACAGGTGATGGAGCTACCACCGAATGATTCCAAACTGTAGTACTCCACAAAATGGAACCTGCATCATCTCCGTCGGCAGCGATTCCTACAAGCGCACCTATAGCACTGTATACATACATTTTACGCCCACCAAACGTAAAAGGCATAACTGAAGAATGAGACATTTTCCAACCTTCCGGATTGGGTGTTTCCCAGATTTTATCACCAGTTACTAAATCGACTGCAACCATCAATGAATTACCACCGGTAGCAATAATGGCTTTATCTTCATCAATGAGGGGACACTGCCCTGTATACCATAACGGAACTTCCGATTCATATTCCTTAGCAACATCAAGTCCCCATAGTAAATCACCGTTTTCCCTGTCAAGGCACATTACATGGCACATAGGCCCCATTGTCAGGATATAATCCTCTGTAATTGCAGGAATAGTCCGGGACATTCCATGATTTCTTTTTATATTTAGGTTATACCCCCGTTCCCACATCAATTTCCCATCAGCAAGGGAATAACAACGCAAAATATCAGCGCGTTTTTCCTCATCATAATCAAGTAAATAAACCAGTCCTTTATAAACAGCGGCTCCCGAATGGCCTTCACCCAGTTCTTTTGACCAGATTATTTTTGGACCTTCACTAGAGAATTTATCAATTAACTTAACATCCGATTTGGAAATGTTGTCAAAATCGCTTCCTCTGAAGCGCGGCCAGGATTCAGAAAATTCTTCATAATCGGAAGCAAAAAGTTCAAAGAATTCACCTATTTCCACCTGCTGAGCTTCAGCAGCTTCTCCACGGTTATCCGCCCCTTCCACGCTTATCTCAAATTCATGGGTAGGATCAGTACCAAGCCACCAGGCTAAAAAGCCAAGAGAAATAATTCCCAAAGAATACGTAATTATTTTAATAAAATATTTACTGTCCATTCTATGCTTAAATGTTATAGACTAAAAGCACATCACCATGCCTGATGAAAAGCTTACCGTCATAAATAGCCGGATGAGCCCAGTGAGGACCTGTTCCGTCTTCAACTTTAAAGGTACTGACAACAGTTAATTTTTCTGTGGAAGGCGCAACCAGGGCAACATTGCCACTCTTTTCTTCATAAAAGTACAACATATCATCAGAAAATATAACTGAACCTTTGTTGTTCCATTCCGTTTCCCAGTTGGTAACTCCCGAATCCCAATTCACACAAGCCCATCGTCCACGTGAGTTATGTTGCCAGTTTGATCCATAAAGATTACCATCAACCAGTACCACCCCGCCATGGTGTGTGTTTAAAGTTTCATTTATCCATTTTACTGTCACAGAGCTGTTATCTTCAGCAATTGAAAATAAGATACCCGGATGATCGTATCCACTGGTAATAAACAGTTGGTTGTTTAAATATAATACCGGATTTGCCTGTGCTCCTTCCCC
>JBEPWX010000055.1:0-11025 GCA_041642235.1 Mariniphaga sp. | reverse complement strand
AATTCAGGGAATATATAGGAAGGCCCGTTCGTCTAGGGGTTAGGACGCCAGGTTTTCATCCTGGTAGCAGGGGTTCGAATCCCCTACGGGCTACTTTAGATTTTAAAGATATTAAAATAAAGAAATGGCAAATCACAAGTCAGCTTTAAAAAGAATAAGGCAAAACGAAAAAAGGCGGGTACATAACAGGTACTATGCCAGAACAACAAGAAATGCAATTAAAGAATTGCGGAACCAGACAGATAAGGATGAAGCAGTAAAGAATTATCCGTCAGTTGCTTCCATGATCGATAAGCTTGCTAAAAAGAATATCATTCATAAGAATAAGGCCGCAAACCTGAAGTCGAAACTTGCACTGCAGGTCAATAATTTATAAGGGAATTTTTTCATGATATAATTAAAGCCTTTCCGGTAACGGAGGGGCTTTTTTAGTATATGTTTATTTAGTATTCGTTTTTTTCGGACGAAATGCTTATTTTTAAAAAAATAACTCCGGATTTATGAACGAATATAAAAAACTAAACCTCAAGGAATGGGCGGTTGAAGATCGACCGCGAGAGAAACTTCTTTCCAATGGAGCACGTTCGTTATCTGATGCCGAACTTATAGCTATTCTTATTGGTTCTGGAAATCTGAGCGAAACAGCTGTCGAGCTAAGCCGGCGGATTCTCAGCTCTGTAAATAATAACCTGAATGATCTGGGCAGAAGAGGAATCGATTACCTGAAAACCTTTAATGGAATCGGGGAAGCTAAGGCAGTATCTATTGTAGCTGCACTTGAATTAGGCAAAAGGAGAAAGGAAGCAGAGGTGTTTGTAAAGCGAAAGATTACCTGTAGCCGTGATGCAGCCGATTTTTTTATGCCTTTACTGGGAGACCTGAATCATGAGGAATTTTGGGTACTGTTGCTCGACAGAGGGAATAAAATTATCGATCATCTCAGAATCAGCCAGGGTGGGATCTCTGGAACCATCATTGATGTCAGAATTATACTGAAAACTACTCTCGAAAAAATGGGAGTTTCCATTATTCTTTGTCATAACCATCCATCGGGAACTATGGAAGCTTCGGATGCCGATTTAAAGATTACCCGGAAAATAAAACATGCTGCCGAAATGATGGATATAACTGTGCTCGATCACATCATTATCGGACAAAACCGTTATATTAGCTTTGCTGATGAAGGAATGTTACATTAAAATATGTTTTTATGATACTGGTATACTCCGATAAATTAACCCCCAGGATCGAATATATTTTTCGGTTAATTTTTACAACAATTCTCCGGAATGAAGTGACGTTCACCACAAAAACCAATAAGTTCCTGAAATCAGATGTGCCTAAGATTAATTATTCGTATGAAAGGTTTGGAGGTGAATTCTACATTAAACCACATCGTTTTTTACATTGCAAGGCACTCATTCAGCCAGATATTCAACCGGTGTGGTACGAAGGAGAAAAGTACTTTTTTGAGAGTTCGGCCGATTCGGTTTTCCCTTTTGATCCTTTTGCTGCTTCATTTTACCTGGTAACCCGGTACGAAGAGTACCTTAGCTTTCAAAAAGACAAGCACAAGCGTTTTCCTGCAAATGAAAGTATCCTTGAAAAATATGGATTACTGAAAAAACCAGTAGTAAATATCTGGGCGCGACTGATTGCCGGAAAATTAATAGAACGTTTTCCTGATTTAAAATTTCCTGAACCCCGGTTCAGATTTCTTCCCACAATCGATATCGACAATGCCTGGGCATACGCTCATAAAGGTTTTATCCGCAGCTGCGGAGCTTTATCAAAAGCTGCTTTAAAAGGGAATTTTTCAGAATTTAATAAACGCCTGCAGGTTTGGGTGGGTAAAGAAAAGGATCCTTTCGATACCTATGAATTCATCGATCAGGTTTATCAGGGAAATGAAGACAAGGTGATTTTTTTCTTTTTGCTGGGAAACTATAAACGATACGATAAAAATTTATCCTGGAGAAACAATCATCTTCAACGATTAATTCGCCTGATTTCTTCCAGGTACCAGATTGGTATTCATCCATCTTACTCATCGGGTAAAAAGAAAAATAAACGGAAACTGACTGAAGAAATATCCCGGTTAAAAACGATTAGTGGTAAGGACGTGATTAGGAGTCGGCAACATTTTTTAAGGTTGCGGATTCCAAGGATTTACCGAAATCTAATTAAAAACGGTATTGCAGAGGATTATACTATGGGTTACCCATCGCATACAGGATTTAGGGCTGGAATTTGTACACCTTATCCTTTTTATGATTTGAAGAAGGAAACTTCCACTCCATTAACGGTTGTGCCATTTCAGATAATGGATGTTACCTTAAAAATCTATATGAACTTATCTCCTGATGAAGCTGTTGAAGAAATTCAAAACCTAATGCAGGAGGTACGGAATGTAGGAGGCACTTTTTCTTACATCTGGCACAATGAAACTTTGAATAACCTGGATGATTGGAAGGGGTACAGGGATGTTTTTCTGAAGATGAATGAAGCTGGATTTAATTGGAATAATGAAGAAGGGTAATCTGAAACATCTGAAGCATAATGAAATTGATTACGAAAAATGGAATCAATGTATTGAGAGTGCTGTAAACTCCAGGGTTTATGCCACCGCATGGTTCCTCGACCGGACAGCTGTTATTTGGGATGCTCTAATTTATAACGATTATGAATATGTGATGCCGCTGCCGGTAAAGCATAAATTTGGCATTCATTTTTTATATCAGCCTCCCTATTGTCAGCAGCTAGGAATTTTCCCTCCGCCACCCGGGCCAATTGCTTCAGAATTTTTTTCCTATGCCTTAAAAGTATTCAATTATGCGGATTTCCAAATTAATTCATTAAACCTGCCAGGAAATGACCTGGAGAATGTTGAAATTATTTCAAGAAAGAATTTTTTACTTCATCTTGGAACAGAATATGATGTGTTATCTTCTGCTTTTTCACAGTATACTAGTCGTAATATTTTCCGGGCAAAAGATAATCAGTTGAATTTTGTGGAAGGTCTTAGGTTAGAGGATTATATGGCATTCAAGAAGAGAAACACACCTGTTAAAATCTCTGCATCCGGATTAAAGAAATTAAAAAGTATAATTGCTTACTCTCAATATAAGGGTATTGGAGAAACTTTGGGTGTTTATTCTGCTGAAAATGAGTTATGTGCTGCTGCTTTTTTTTGCCGATGGAAAGAACGGGTTATTTATTTGAATGCAGTTTCGAGTACCATGGGAAAAAAAAACCGAGCTATGTTTCTTTTAATTAATCATCTTATAGAAAGCAGTGCCAATAAAAACTTAATACTCGATTTTGAGGGATCAATGTTGCCTGGAGTAGCCCGTTTTTTTGAAGGATTCGGAGCGACTACTGAAACATACTATCAGTTAAAATTTAACAGGTTGCCGGCAATTTTTAAATGGATAAAAAAAATTCGGAATGAATAAGATTCCGCGAGTATTTAGCTTCTACCTTTCACGCCATCTTTCAGATAAAAGGATTCTGAACCGGGCTATCCCCTGTTTTCTTCCTTTTTATCATGTTGTGAGCAATGAGAAATTGCCTTATATATTAAACTACCCCTACCGGAATGTAAAACAGTTTGAAGCTGAACTTGATTATTTTTTGAAATATTTTCATCCGGTTGAGCTGGAAGAAATTGTTTCAAAAAAAAGTACCGGTGAGAAAGTTTTTCACCTGAGTTTTGATGATGGATTGCGCCAATGTTCTGATGTAATTGCACCTGTTTTGCTCAGGAAAGGCATTCCAGCCACATTTTTTATCAATACAGCTTTTGTCGATAATAAAAATCTGTTCCACCGTTACAAGGCAAGTTTTATTTTAAACAGCTTAAGGAAAAAACCGAACCCTTATGTTGAAAAATTTCTTGCAGCCAAAGATCTGGCGGGAGAACGAATTCTGGCAGCTTCCATTGCGCAGGTGAATGTGTTGAATGAAGCTGCAGGTATGCTGAATATTAGTTTTGATGCTATTCTAAAAGGGCATAAACCTTATTTAACCTCTGAGCAAATTAAAAAACTTGCTGCCGAAGGATTTTCAATAGGAGCTCATAGTCATATCCATCCGGAATTTTGGGAAATTTCAGAACAAGAACAACTGAATGAAGCAAGAACAAGTATTGAATGGGTAAATCAATTAATAAAACCTGCGATTAAAGCTTTTTCATTTCCTTTTACAGATGACAGAGTTCCTGCTTCATTATTAAATTCTCTAAAAAAGGAAAATATTTGTGATGTAACCTTTGGAACCGCTGGTATTAAAAATGATTCCTTCAGCAATCATTTTCAACGGTATCCGGTAGAGCAGCATGGAGATTTTGCCCGGAATTTGAAGGCGGAAATAATTTATTATGAACTTAGAAGATGGGCAGGAAAAGCTACAGTGACACATTGAACCCAAAAATCAGGAAAATACGATTGGGTAACCTGGAAAAATTTTGTCGGAGTGAAATGTATCGACAATTTTCTACTGTTCCTATAACTCCTTCACGCGCTGTTTCTTTTATAAATAATCCGAATGGTAAGCCTGAGGATGTTGTGCTTTTACTTGCATTTGTAAAAGGAGAAATGATTGCTTTCAGGAGTTTGTTTGCCGGAGTTATTCAGCCATCTTCTCAAGAAATAAGGTTCGGCTGGTGTAGCGGAAGTTGGGTTCATCCCCATTTTAGAAGAAGAGGAATTTCATTGCTACTTTTAAAGGAAGCATTTAATGACTGGAATGGCAGGTTGATGCTTACGAATTATTCCCCTGCTACAGAACAGCTTTTTTTGAAAACATGCCTATTTAAACCAATCCACGAGTATAAAGGAGCCAGATTGTATTTGTTCCCTAAAACCATTAAATTGATTCCATTGGTTAATCAATACATTATCTTAAAATTCCTGTTTTTTCTAATTGATATGTTTATTTTTTTTACAGCACATCTTCGAATAACTTTATACAGTTATAAGATGTATGCTGAGACTGAATTTGAGTTGTTGGAATTTCCGGATAATGAATCTTTCGATTTTATAGATAAACATGAAGAAGGGTATCTTTTTAACCGCTACAGGAAAAAACTTATCTGGATATTGAAATTCCCATGGATATCAGAAACAAATTGTGCCTTTAAGCAGAGCTATCCGTTTTCTGCATGCTCAGAATCTTTTTTTTATAAAACAGTAAAGATAATGTATAGGAAAAAACTGGCAGGTGTGATGATATTCTCAGTACGTGAAGGACATCTAAAAACATTATTTTCATGGATACCTGCTGAATTGGAGGATAGGGTTGCCGGCTTTCTAAAAAATTACGCTGTAAAAAATAAGCTGGAATATATTACTGTTTACCAGCCTGGTATTGCAAGATATCTTACGGTAGATAAGTTTCCATTTTTAGTTACAAGGAAATCAGGACAATGCATATATAGTTCGTTTGAACTTTCCGGTATAAATAATCCTGCCTTTCATGATGGTGACGGAGATCGTGCATTTACATAATAAGGAATTTCCTGTTTTAGGGTATTTTTTCATACAAGCTATAGATTATTGGATTTCCGTTTCGTACTTCAATCCTGAAATTATCAATGATAAAATTAGATTTCCCTTTATTCCAGACAAAAACCTTAAGCCATAAGTTGCTTAAATCAAGATTTATATCCGCAAATTTTAAAGAATGATGCACCGTTGTCCATTTATCAGGTGCTTTAGCGGGACCTATAAAAGAGTTAAAATCAGCACCACTGAAACTGAAAACTTCTCCTTCTGATTCCAGTGTGGCAATCAGCAAAGCTTCTGAGATTTCATTACCTGTTTTTGTAGTTACAGAGATATCAATAAAACTGTTCTCATGTGAGATTAATTCACTAACCAGAGCTGAATAAGTAGGTGACCATTCCATCAGGCTGTCCATCAGATAGGAATATGTGTCATCATATCCTATTGAATCAATAATATTTTCAGTAATAACAGAATGCCAGCCTTCAGGAACTGGTGATGTAAAATCATACGTGGTTACATATTTTCTGTCTGCTTCTCCGGAATTGGAAAACAAGAAGGTGGAACCTCCATAATAATTCTTTTGATTTTGTATTACCGGGAAATAATCTCTGATGATTGGAATGGTATTTGGCTTAACAGAAGAAAGTGCTCCTAAATATAAATAATGGTTTGTTGTGCTTTTCTCCCGAAGGAACTTAATAAATTCTGCTTCATTATTAAATGAATCAAACCAGATAAATGCAGAATCAACATCATATTTCTCAAGATAATAGCGGGTAATTTTTTTGTGTGAATCAATTACCGGGATAATCTTGCTATACAAATTTACAACCTTACTATAATTTATCACAATTTTTTCATAAGGTGAATTATAAAAGATGCTATAATGCTTTCTTCCGATTATCAGTGAGGATATATTAACAGAAAGAATGGCTAATACAAGTATCGTGTTTACCTTAATATTTTGATTGGATATATGACCAAATAGCAAAAATAACAATGGATAAAATGAGAAGATTAATACGGAGAATTGTAATACAGGATTTATTTTTATTGAATACCAAAATCCAATTAATAGTGGAAGTAGAAACCAAAATAAGAATAAAATAGAGTTTCTTATATTGAGATGGGGTTTTTTATTTCGAACCAGGCCAAAGAGTACAATTGCGATAACAAGAAAAATTGAAACCAGGGAATAGTTGAATAAATAATAAAGGTAGTCGTGAAAAAAAGTATTTTCAGGCTTTGAAAGCCATCCACCCACACCTCCTGTTTTGAATTGAAAGAAAAAAATGTTCAGGTGTGGGATGTAAAAAACAACTATAAGTACTCCCAAACTCATATATCTGAACAGGAATTCCCGGGGTATGATAAAAATACCGCTAAGCCCTACAATGGCAGCAAAAAGCAGGCTGAAATGATGATTGTATGCACATAATGCCGATGCCAGAACATACAACAACCCATTTTTCCAGAATTGTTTATTAGGAGAATTCATCAAACTTGTCCAAAAATAAACCATTAAGAGGGAGAAAAACAAACCGCTGATGTAGGGTCGGGCTATCTGGCTGTACATTACGGTATATTGAATACTTGCAAGGAAAGCAGCGGAAATCAGACCAACAGTTTCATTATACCATTTTTTGGCAATAAGGTAAATCAATAATACTGAAGCTACACCCATTGCTGCAAATGGTAATTTTACCACCCATTCTGTTCTTCCGAATAGTTTAATCCAATAGAAAAGAAACACCTGAATGCCTGCAGGATGACCGTCGGGTTTTACCCCTTTTTCAATCAATTCCTGAAATGTATTGAAATCGGTTCTGAAAATTGCACTGAATTCATCATGCATAAACGGTATATCCGCAAATTTGTAAAAACGAAGAATGGCTGATATACAAAGGATGAATAATAGAACTGTACGGTTCGAAATTCTCATTAAATTGGAATATTTTTTTCTAAAAATAAGTATGTTTTTTAATTTTACGATATTACTACTTGAATTTAGTATCAGCAGAAATGAAAATGAAAATCATTGCCACTTTTTGAATGAAAATTCCCATTTTTGCACCGCAAATTTATGGCAGAAGAATTACATTATCTTGTTTTACCGGATAGGGTTGAGGTTCGCTGCAGTACAATTGAGTTATAAAATAGGTTGTTTTATCAATTTTTGCAAAATGGAAATTAAAGTTTTAGGTAACAATCATTCCATTATTGACCAGTATCTGGCAGAAATCAGGGATGTAACTATTCAGAAAGATCCACTTCGATTCAGAGAAAATATGTATCGTATTGGTGAATTATTTGCATACGAAATTAGCAAAGAATTGGAATATTCAGTTAAGGAAGTAACTACTCCTTTGGGAATTGCCAATGTGCCGGTGCTTGAAAACCAGCCGGTTTTAGCAACTATTCTTAGGGCAGGGCTTGCTATGCATAATGGATTGCTGAAAATTCTGGACCGGGCAGAAAACTGCTTTATTTCTGCCTATCGGAAATACTCTGAAAATGGTGGTTTTGAGATTGAATTTGAATATATGGCATCTCCTTTACTCGACGGGAAAGTTGTAATTCTCTCCGATCCTATGCTGGCATCGGGTAAATCAATGGAAATTGGCTATGAAGCACTGTTCAGCAAAGGAACTCCCTCACATGTTCATCTGGTATCCATTATTTCAAGCAGACAAGGAGTTGAATATTTATCAAATTCGATTAAAGCAAGTAATATAACGCTATGGCTGGGAGCCATCGACGAAGGTATGACCCCCAAATCATATATTTCTCCGGGATTGGGAGATGCCGGAGATTTGGCTTATGGAGAAAAAGTGGATTCAAAAATGAATCAGAAATAAACTTCAACGTTTACATCATCACGGCTAAATCCCTTTTCTTTTAAAATCTCCATTGCATCAAAAATCATATCACTGTTACCACACAGATAGAAACAGGTATTTTTTTCAAATTTTGCTTCCTTCAGGTAGCCTGTAATCCTGCCCTTGTAATCTCCGGTAGTATCCCGGGAAGTACATAAAAAGAATCGATCTGGCTCATATTCTTCACGTTCATAAGCTTCATTAGCATACCTTACTCCATGGATTATCTGGTAGTCAATATCGGGATGACTTTTGATTATACTATGGAAAGGAGCAATGCCTGTTCCACTGGCAATAAAAACATGCTGATGAGTGTTTCGCTTTTTGATATCGAGACAAAATCGGCCAAAGGGACCCTGTATTTCAACCTTATCACCCGTTTTTAGATGTTTTAATTTGGGTGAAAAATAACCTCCTTCAACTTCTTTTACTAAAAGTTCCAGATTAGGTGCATCTTCTGCGCTATATATTGAGTACTCCCGACTTTGGTAATCACCTGCAATGGAAAGCGATACATGCTGGCCTGCTTCAAACTTAAACCTGCATTTGGGCAGTTGAAGGACAAAAGTACTTTCAGTCAGACTTCTAATTTCTTGCACGGTATAGTAGCTGGTATCAATTTGTACCTCAGGTTTCATTTCAAGTGTCATATGTGAAATTTTTTCAAAAATAGTATCAAAAACTAATAAAAGAGTAATAAGTGTCTTATTTCGCCGGTATTTTTAGAGAATTAACCGATTATTAACTTAAATGTTCGTTATAAAGTCATAATTTTAATCATAATTTTGAATGACAGATAACTATAATTTATAAGATAATAACAAATCTGAAAAATGAAAACTCTTATTGTATATGACACAGAATATGGCTGTACCAAAAAGGTATCGGAAAAGATGAAAGATACTCTTGGTGATGAAGTCACCTTTGTAAATTTAAAAAAATTACCAAATCCTGAACTAAATATATTCGATCGTATAATTATTGGAGGATCCAGTCATGCGGGTAAAATACATAAACGGGTAAAGGAGTTTTGCTACAGGAATCTAAGTGAGCTTAAGGATAAAGAACTTGGATTATTTATTTGCTGTACGGAAGAAGGAGAGGCTGCCCACAGACAATTTGTGGATGCATATCCTGAAGAATTGCGTTTTGTTGCTAAATCCACAGCCATATTTAAAGGCAGTTTTGATTTTGGAAGTTTGAATTATTTTGAAAGGCTTATTGCAGGAAATGTAGCTCATAAAAAGCGGGCTTTTCTTAAATATGATTTTGAAGCTGTGCAACGTTTTTCAAGGCGAATGGACCGTGTTTTTAATCCCTTTTTATTCCTGGCTTAAAAATTCAGATAGAAATCCTTTGTAAGTGATTTATATTTTTCGGTGAAATCACTATCATCTTCATTGTGTATAATGATGACATCTTTTCTTCTCTGCTCACATCTTATTTTATTAAACTCCAAAAGGTAACGATGGGATTTTTTAAGATAGTTTGGTCTGACTTCTGTTTCGCGCTGCAGGAAGAGATTATTCTTTTCAGCAAGTCTAATTAAAGTTCCGGCTGACTCAGCAGGCAGAATAACTGCAAGTTTCCCCTTTGGATTTAACATCTGGCAAGAGCATGTAATAAAATCAATAGGAGGTAACAGATAGTTGTGTTTGGCTATCGCCAGCAATTCACATTTCGATTTTTGACTGTTGGCAAAGTAGGGAGGATTGGAAATAATTAAATCGAATGAGTTGGATTTCTTATCAAAGCATTGCAAGGATGTATTAATTATATTTATACGCTGGCTCCAGGGGGAGTTTAAAATATTCTTTGAAGCTTCTTCTGATGCATTTTTTTCAATTTCAATTCCTGTAATTTTTGCATTTGAACGTTGAGCCATCATCAGGGCAATTACTCCTGTCCCTGTTCCTATATCAAGAATTGTTTTTGCCGAAGTGATATCAGCCCATGCTCCCAGCAGAACACCATCGGTACCCACTTTCATGGCAGCCTGTTCCTGAATAATTTTAAATCTTTTAAACTGGAAGTAATTGTTTTTGCCCATTTTAAAATTTTTCGAATATTCCCAGTCCAAAAAGTGCATAATCATACTTAACCGGATCTGTGGAGTCAAATGTTCGAAGAACCTCTGTAACTTCTTCCACAGCCTTCCAGTCATTTTGTTTTCTCTTTAAGATACCCAGTTTGCGCGCAACATTGCCTGTATGTACATCCAGGGGCAACATCAATGCCGATTTTGAAATTTCCGGCCATAATCCAAAATCCACTTTGCGGTCATCCCTGCGAATCATCCAGCGCAGGAACATATTCAGCCTTTTAGCCGATGCTCCTCTGTCAACATTTGCAATATGTTTACGTGTGCGTTCACCCGGTATTTCAAAAATTGCAGCATGAAGTTTTGATAAAGTTGATTTTACTATGCGGTCTTCATGATATGCATTCGTAACTAGCGTTTGAAGACCACCATGATTATTATAGATGTTTCTCAAAGAATGAGCAAAATAAATACAATCGTTTCCGTTAAAGGTGCGATGGGTAAATATCTTTAGTTTCTCAAATTCAGAACATGGGGCATCAGTTATGAATTCAAAAGGACGGTATTCCATAAGTTGCATCAGACGCAATGCATTTTT
>JBEPWX010000054.1:8501-11050 GCA_041642235.1 Mariniphaga sp. | reverse complement strand
TGCATTTCTCCATCAACCAACAATTCAGGGTATTTTTCATGAAGCATGCTTACAGCTTCCTTGACTCTGACAGGACTTCCGAGACCTTTAAAAGCTCCAAAATTGGAGTAAGAAAGCAAGGCAATTCTAGGCTGAATGTTGAATTTTTTAACTTCGTTGGCTGTAAGTAAAGTGGTATCAAAAAGTGTTTGAGCCGAAGGATTCATATTTACTGTTGTATCGGCTAAAAAGATGGGACCTCGACGGGTTATCATGATATACATGCCAGCAATATGGTTAAATTCTTCCTTTACACCTATCACCTGTAATGTAGGCCTGATGGTATCAGCATATTTTCGTGAGAATCCGGAGATAAATGCATCGGCCTCACCTATTTCAACCATAAGCGCCCCGAAATAATCGTTGTTAAAGGTGTTCTCAACTGCTTCATTATAAGTCATGCCTTTACGTTTCCTTTTTTCATAAAGAATTTTTGCAAAACGATGCCTTTTATCTTCTGTGATTGAAAATGGATCGATAATAGGGAGGTGTTCTATGTCCAGCTGGTTTTCTTTAATGAGTGTCTTAATTTTTACCTCATTTCCCAATAAAATTGGATGGGCTAACTTTTCTTTATAAACGAATTGGGCAGCTTTTAATATTTTAAAGTTATTCCCTTCTGCAAAAACAACCCGTTTAGGATTTTGCCTTGCCTTATGCCGGATGCTCATTATAAGTTTGCTGTTAATCCCCAGCCGGCTATTAAGTTCCTGTTTATAGGCAGACCAGTTTTGAATAGGTTTTCTTGCAACACCTGATTCCATAGCTGCTTTGGCTACTGCAGTTGAAATAGTCGTTATAAGACGCGGATCAAGAGGCTTTGGAATGATATATTCTCGTCCAAAAACAATATTTTGTTTGTTGTAGGCCCTGGAAACCATTTCAGGAACGTAATCTTTTGCTAGTTGAGCTAATGCTTTAGCGGCAGCAATTTTCATTTCTTCGTTAATATGAGTTGCCCGCACATCGAGAGCTCCTCTAAAAATAAAAGGAAATCCCAGGACGTTGTTAATCTGATTGGGATAATCGCTGCGGCCTGTGGCCATGATGATATCATCCCGCGCTTCTGTGGCATCTTCAAATGAAATTTCTGGTGTTGGATTTGCCATTGCAAAAACCACCGGATTCTTTGCCATCGTTTGAATCATCTCTTTTGAAATAATATTGCCGGTAGATAATCCCATGAAGACATCGGCACCAACCATTGCTTCCTTTAATGTATTAATCCTTCTTTTAGTGATAAAATCTTTTTTATAGGGGTTTAAATCACTTCTTGATTCATTTAAAACTCCTTTACTGTCACACATAGTTATATTTTCAGGTTTTACTCCCAAACTTATAAATAGTCGTGCACACGAAACTGCGGCTGCTCCTGCACCACTGAAAACTACCTGAATATTTTCCAATGATTTGTCAATTATTTCAAGTGCATTTAGCAATCCGGCAGCCGATATTATTGCTGTACCATGCTGGTCATCGTGGAAGACTGGAATATCCAGCTCTTTTTTTAAAGTTTCTTCTATCTCAAAACATTCAGGTGCTTTTATATCCTCAAGGTTAATTCCTCCAAATGGGGGGGCTATAGCTTTAACCACTTCAATGAACTCTGCAGGATTTTTCTTATTTACTTCAAGGTCAAAAACATCAACATCAGCAAAAATTTTAAAAAGAACTCCCTTTCCTTCCATTACCGGTTTACCTGCCTCGGGTCCAATATCTCCTAATCCAAGCACGGCGGTGCCATTTGTTATTACAGCTACAAGGTTTCCTTTTGCTGTATATCGATATACAGCATCAGGGTTATTTTTAATTTCGATGCAGGGTTGGGCAACACCGGGAGTATAGGCAAGCGATAAATCGTGTTGTGTGTTGTGTGGCTTAGTTGGCACTACTTCTATTTTTCCAGGACGATTTTGCTCATGATAATTCAAGGCTTCCAACTGATTGATATTTGGCATGACTTTATTTTTTTGCTTTGCCTAAAGTTAAAAAAATTAAAGTACATCTGTAAAAAAATAACTATGTTTTGTTAATTAATGCATAATGTCAAGTCATTCTAAAAAAAATGCAATTGAAATAAAAGAAAACTAATAAATCATACTGCCGTTCATTATTATTATCGAGATTTGAATTGAAGGTTGTTCAGAAAATAAACACTTGTGGGTTTTATGGGGTCTACAATATTATTTCCATAATATATCAATAATCGAATTACCTTTTTCTGCTTTTAGTAGTTTGTTTAGTTCTTTTAGATAGGTTCCATCAACTTTACTGAGTTTTAATTTCTTAAAGAGGCGGGCAGTGTTTGAGTAGATGGTCTTGTATTCCATCATGCAAGCCTGGTGACCTAAGGCCTGTGCTAAAAAGCTCTTACCGACGCCGGAGGCACCGGTAAGTATAAGGTTTTCCTTCCTGGCTATAAAATCCAGGGATCCCAGACGAACAAACATATTCTTATCAAGATTACGATTGGAGGCGTAGTTTACTTCAGCAAGACTTGCTTTCTGTCT
>JBEPWX010000054.1:0-8491 GCA_041642235.1 Mariniphaga sp. | reverse complement strand
AAATTTTTTCAATTGCCTTAAATCTAAAATTAAAAATTTCATCTAGCTTTTTTCTGATAAGAAAAAAATTTGCCGCTGTTCCGATAATGCCATATGGAGGTTTATAAGAAATAATATCGTTCATCTGAACTCCTCCTGTAATAGATTTTAAATGGTGCTCGTGGTGCCATATGGAATAAGGACCAACTCTTTGTTCATCAACAAAATATTCATAATCTCTTACATGTGTGATTTCAGTGACCCAATTTGTTCTGATTCCCCATAATGGACTTACTTTATATTGAATAATCATTCCCGGATAGATTTTTGGGGGAAGGATTTCCATAACTATATCAAATCCCATATAAAGGGGAGTAATTTTTTTTAGGTTAACAGGAGAGGATATAAAATCCCATACAGCATCTATTGAAGAAGGTATTTTCTGTTGTTTTTTTAATTGATAAAATCCCACCTGTTATGAAAATTTATTTTTTAATTCTATGTCTTTTGAAAATAGCATAGCCGTTTCAATTAAAGCAAGATGCGAATATGCTTGTGGAAAATTTCCCAATAATCTTTTAGATTCAAAATCGATGTCTTCACTAAAAAGTCCAAGATGATTGCTGTAGGAAAGAAGCTGGTCAAAGAGTTCTTTTGCCTGGTCATGTTCACCAATTCTGTCGAGGGCTTGTATCAACCAAAAAGTGCAGATAGTGAATGAAGAAGTAGGTAAACCAAAATCATCGCGGTTTTTATAACGGTACATAAGACCATTGCGACTTAATTCACGCTGGGTAGCCTTAACCGTACTTACAAATCTGGGATCTTTGGCATCAATTAATCCATATGCTTCCATTAACAGGGTGGATGCATCCAAATCCTCTGAACCATATGCCTGGGTAAATGATTGTGCCGTCTCACTCCAGCCTTTATTAAATATATCTTCCTGAATCTTATCCCGTAAGCTTGTCCATTTGCTTGCGTAATCATTCCGTTTTATAAGCACAGCAACTTTTATCGCTCTGTCGATTGCGACCCAGCATAAAAGTTTGGAAAAAACAAAATGACGTTGTTCCGTTCTTATTTCCCATATTCCCCGATCCGGCTTTTTCCAGTTTTTTCGAACTGTACGCACAATGCTGCGGGTAATAGTCCATAATCCTTCACTATTTTGTAATGAAACTTCAAACAGCTTAAATTGCTGATAAATAACATCCATGAGAATCCCATAGATATCGTGTTGTTTTTGTTTATATGCAGCATTGCCTATTCTTACAGGTGCACTGTTTTCATATCCTGACAGGTGATTCAGTATATATTCTTTCAGATTTTTTTCCTTATTGATGCCATACATAATCTGAATTTTTTCATCCTTATCTGAAACAACATCAATAATGAAATTAAGAAAATGCTCTGCACTTTTCCAATGACCAATCTTTGTCATTATTTTAATGACCATTGAAGAATCCCGCAACCAACAGAAGCGATAATCCCAGTTTCTAATTTCTCCCAGTGTTTCGGGAAGTGAAGTAGTTGCTGCTGCCAATACAGCACCAGTTTTTTCATACATAAGCAACTTCAAAACTAGTGCGCTCCGAACAATTTCCTTATTGTAGCTACTGAAACGGTGTGTTTCCTCTGTCCAGTTAAGCCAGTATACTTTTGTCCTTTGAAGTTTAAGGTATGCCCGTTCAACATTTTGTTTCATCAGCTTCTGATTGTAACTGATAAGAAAATACTCATTTTTATTGAGTTCTAATTCTTCACTATTGATAATCTTTTTTTTATCAAAGCTGGTATATAGATAAAGTGAATCATATGTACCGGAAATTGTGAAACTTTTTATAAAATCTTTCCGCTCCTCGATTACAGTTTCTACTTCTGCATATTCAAGCTTTGGATTATATAAAATTCTGAACCTTGGTTTGCCTGATTTATACTTTATGTATCTTACGATATCAGGTGGTGAATAAATTAAATCCCTGCCATTGTGAAAGTAATACCGGGGCATAAAATCTATTACCTCAAATGCATCCGTTCCATTTGAAAATCTGGTGGATAATATATTGGTTTTTGGTAAATATTTTTGCGAAATAGTATACTCATCGTTTGTTACTATTTCAAAACTTCCACCTGTTTTTTCATCTAATAATTTGGCAAAAACAGAAGCTGAATCAAAAATAGGAAGGCATAGCCATTCCATCGCTCCAGTTTTTGAAATTAGCGCTGCACTACTGCAGTTGCCAATGATTCCGTAATCCAGGTTTGTCATTTGTTGATGTTTTTCCGTACCTTTGAAAGATAGTTACATATTCTTGGCTAACAAATATAAAAAAACTATGAGTCGATTTCTAATTATTTCAAATAGATTACCAGTTCAGCTTAAATTATCAGAAACTCAAATTGATGTAACCCCTAGTGTTGGCGGTTTGGCTACAGGTATGATGTCGGTAAGTAAATCGTTTAATAGCTTATGGATTGGCTGGTCAGGCATTGATAAGGATAAACTTTCTGAAAATCAGCATGAAATGGTTGATGAGGCTCTAAAAAAAGAAAAGTGCGTTGATGTGCATCTTACACAGGAAGAAGTAGAGCTTTATTATGAAGGATTTAGTAACAAAACAATATGGCCTTTATTTCATTATTTCAATCAATTTGTGAAATATGAAGAAGAACAATGGGAGGCTTATAAAAGGGTAAATCAAAAATTTGCGGATGCAATTGCGGAAAATATGGATGGGGTGGATAAGATCTGGATACATGATTACCATCTTCTTTTATTACCTCAAATGGTAAAAGAGCGGTTTCCTAATACTACAATTGGTTTTTTTCTTCATATTCCTTTTCCCTCCTATGAATTGTTTCGGATATTACCATGGAGAACTGAAATTATAAAAGGAATGTTGGGAGCTGATTTGCTTGGATTTCATACGTTTGATTACGAACGTCATTTTATGAGTGCTGTGCGCCGGCTCCTGGGATATGATATCAACATAAATGAAATTAATCTTCCGCGAAGGATCGTGAAAGTGGATAATTTTCCTATGGGTATCGATTATGACAAGTTTCACAATTCAGCGCTTGAATCACAAAAGCGTTCGGTACGCGAAAAATCGGAAGTTCGAAAAGAACTTGAGAGATATTACTTGCTCTATCCGGAAACAAAATTTATAATTTCTATCGACCGTTTAGATTATACCAAGGGGTTAATTAACAGATTAGAAGCTTTCGAATATTTTCTTAAGGAATATCCTGAATATCGTGATAAAGTCACACTGGTGCTATTGGCTGTGCCTTCCCGTATCGGAGTGGAACAGTATCAGCAAATGAAAAGTGAGGTGGATGAAACCGTAGGAAGGATTAATGGAGAGTTTTCATCAATTAACCGAACCCCAATTTGGTATTTTTATCGATCCATGCCTTTCGAAAACCTGGTCGATTTGTATAATTATTGTGAAATTGCCCTTATTACCCCAATACGTGATGGGATGAATCTTGTTGCCAAAGAATTTGTTGCCTCCAAAACCGATGGCAGGGGTGTTTTAATTTTAAGTGAAATGGCAGGAGCCTCAAAAGAAATGAGTGAGGCATTGATAATTAATCCCAACAATAAAGCTCAGATTGCTCAGGCGATAAAAAGAGCTATTGAAATGCCACTTGATGAACAGATGGAAAGAAATACCGTCCTTCAAAAAAGATTAAAACGTTATAATATTGAAAAATGGGCTGACGATTTTTTGAGTACGTTGGATAAAGTTCGTCAGAATGAACAAAAATACCTTGCCAAAAAGATAACAGAAGCAAATAAGAACAAGATCATTGAGGAAATAAATTCTTCGAGTAATCGGATTTTTTTCCTCGACTACGATGGAACACTTATCGATTTCGAAGACAATCCTCTTCATGCTAAACCCGATGCTGAATTGTATTCATTGCTTGATAAACTTGCAGAAAATCCTAACAACAGAATTGTGCTTATCAGTGGACGCGATAGAAAAACATTTGAGGAATGGTTTGGTGATAAACCTTATACTTTGATTGTTGAGCATGGAGTATGGATTCGTTCGGCCGGCAGTGAATGGGAAATGATTGAACAATTAGATGATACATGGAAAGAAAGCATTCGATCATCACTCGAATTTTATGTTGATCGTACCCCAGGCTCATTCGTGGAGGAGAAAAATTACAGTCTTGTCTGGCATTATCGTAAAACTGATCCGGAGCTTGGTTTGAACCGGGCTATTGAGTTAAAAGATGAATTAACCAGCCTTGTAGCAAACCTGAATCTTGAAATTCTTGAAGGAAATAAAGTCGTAGAAATAAAAAACAGGGGAATTAATAAGGGAAGAGCAGCTCAAAAATTGCTTCAATTGAATCCTGCCGATAAAATTATTGCTATAGGAGATGACTGGACCGATGAATTTCTTTTCTCCGCAATCCCTACTGAAGCCATTACCATAAAAGTTGGTATGGCAAACACCCTTGCTGGTTTTAAAGTGGAAAACTTTGAGGAGGTCCGGGACTTACTTAAAAAACTGGCAGGTTATGAATAGGAAGTTTTGATATTTTTAAGCCATTTAAAACTGAAAATAAATAAATTGTTGTTCCTGTCCTCCAGCCCATAGAATTACAATTATGATTGTATAATATAAAGCATAACGATACGGCTTTTTTACTTTCATATTTAATTCTGCAATAGCATAGGGCTGATCCCTGCCTAACCATTCCACCACAATAAAAACAGCAATCAAAATCAAAACTGTTAAGGCTTTTCTGCTGTCATGGAATACAGGGATGGTAAATAAAGAGGTTGAAAAGATTCCGCTCAGGTAGCTCAATGCATGATTCAAATTTTCGGCCCGAAAGAATATCCAGGCCAATACTACAAGACCAAAGGTAATAAACATATTTAGAGCTTCTTTAAGCGATGGCAGGTATCTGCCTCCTGCTACAACATCAAGATTTTTTCTATTATTATGAGTTAAAAGAAGAGGTAAAAAGAATAAGGCATTTAATGCTCCCCAAATAATAAAGGTCCAGTTTGCACCATGCCAGAAACCGCTAACAATAAAAATAATAAACGTATTTCTTATTTTCATACCTGTACCACCACGACTTCCACCCAATGGGATATATAAATAATCTCTGAACCATGTTGAAAGAGAAATGTGCCAACGTCTCCAAAATTCTGCAATATCCCGAGAAAAGTATGGATATGCAAAATTTTGCATCAGGTTAAAACCAAATAGCCTTGCAGTACCAATGGCAATGTCTGAATATCCTGAAAAGTCACCATAGATTTGTAAAGCAAAAAACACTGCGCCAAAGAAAAGTACACTGCCTGAATAAGAACCTGAATTGTTAAAGATTTCGTTGGCGAATAAGGCACTGTTATCAGCTATTACTATTTTCTTAAATAATCCCCATAATATTTGTCGCATTCCGTTTACTGCATGGGCATATTGGAATGTATGATGAATCATGAATTGAGGTAGCAGATTTTTTGCACGTTCGATTGGTCCTGCTACTAATTGCGGGAAGAAACTTACAAAAGCAGCAAATGCTAAAAAATCACTTGTTGGTTGGAATTTTCTGTTATATACATCAATGGTATAACTTAATGTTTGAAAAGTATAGAAGCTAATTCCCACCGGCAGAATTATGTCGAGAGTATTAAAGCCCAGCACTACCTGAAGTCCCGGGGCAACATCATAGAGAGAATCCAAAAAGAAGTTGAAGTACTTAAATAATCCTAGAAGACCGATATTTACAGAAATGCTGGTCCATAACAGAAGTTTTCTCTTAAGTGGATTATTTTGATTAGATAAACTTATACCTATAATATAATCTACTATTGTGCTAAAAATTATAAGTGATAAAAAACGCCAGTCCCACCATCCATAAAAGAAATAACTTGCAATAATGAGAAATAGATTTCTTGCTTTAAGGTTCTTTTTGGCAATAAACCAATATAGAAAAAATACTATTGGCAAGAATATGGCAAATTCAATTGAATTAAACAGCATTTTTTAAATATCTAAGGGTTATTAGAATAATATAGTAATTAATCAGAATACTATTCCAGTTATATAATTGTTCTTATAAACTCCAATTCTTATCTGGTTGTTATTTAATGATTTAAATTATTTTTTTATATAAGTATGAATATATTGTGTGTATTGTAAGATATAAGAACCTTTTAAAAAATAAAATGTTCAATTATAAACAGATAAATGAATAAATGAATTTTCTGTGGAAAAAGGATTATAAAAGTGAATTTGCCACCATTCCTCTTATATATTTTTATTGTTAACTTATGATTAAAATTTAGGATGTAATTTTCAATAAATAGGACCACCTTATATTTTTTATTGGTGTTGGAATTAAAAAAAATAGAAAGATATTAATTTAGGAATCTTGAAAAAAGTAATGACTTTTTCTTCAAAAATTATGGGTATTTAAGGGTTAAGCCCTTACAATTGATTACATTTGCACGTATTTTTATAAAAAAATAAATATGGCATTTGTAACAAAAATACTTGGGAAAATTCTTGGAAATAAATCGGAACGTGATATTAAGGAAACAGCACCATTAGTAGAACAAATTAAACAGCAATATAAGCTTCTGACGACAATGTCGAATGATGAATTACGAGAAGAAGCCGATAAACTAAGGGTAATTATAAAAGAACGTATTAAACCGGAAGAAGCGGAAATTGAGGAACTAAAGAAAAATGCTGAGGAAGCAGAGATTCAGGATAGTGAAAAAATATATGAGCAAATTGATAAGTTAGAAGAGGATATTTTACAGAAAATTGAAAGCGTTTTAGATGAATTGCTTCCAGTCGCTTTTGCCATTGTAAAAGATACAGCGAGGCGCTTTTTTGAAAATGAATCTTTGGAGGTAACTGCCCGTCAGTACGACAGGGATTTGGCTTCCACCCGCGCGAGTATTTCAGTCAAAGACGATAAAGCAATTTGGAAAAATAGCTGGATAGCCGGGGGAAGTGAAATTGCCTGGGATATGGTGCATTATGATGTTCAGCTTATTGGAGGGATTGTATTGCATCAGGGGAAAATTGCAGAAATGGCAACTGGGGAAGGAAAAACGCTTGCGGCAACATTGCCTGTTTTTCTGAATGCACTTGCAGGCAGGGGAGTGCATCTGGTTACTGTAAATGATTATCTTTCAAAACGTGATGCTGAGTGGATGGGACCAATTTATGAATTCCATGGGCTTACCGTTGATTGCATTGATAAACACCAGCCCAACTCTGAAGCACGTCGTAAGGCCTACAATGCCGATATCACTTACGGAACCAATAACGAATTTGGCTTTGACTATCTGCGCGACAACATGTCAATTAATCCCGAAGACCTTGTCCAGCGAAAACATCATTATGCCATTGTGGATGAGGTAGACTCAGTACTTATTGACGATGCGCGAACCCCGCTTATTATTTCCGGACCTGTACCTAAGGGTGATCATCAGCAGTTTGAAGAACTTAAAGGTTATGTGGAAAAGCTTTATAAGGCTCAGCGCGATCAGGTGAACCGTATTTTTATTGAGGCCAAACGTTTGCTTTCAAAAGAAAAATTGACAGATGAAGAACGGAAAGAAGGTGGTTTGCTGTTGCTTAGAGCACATAAAGGATTGCCAAAGAATAAGTCAATCATCAAGTTTCTGAGCGAGGAAGGTATGAAAAACCTTATGACAAAAACGGAAAATTTCTACATGCAGGATAATAATAAGAATATGCATATTGTTACCGATCCGCTTTATTTTGTCATCGAAGAAAAACAAAATTCAGTTGAACTTACTGATAAAGGGATCGATTTGATTTCAGAGGGTTTCGATGAACCTGATTTTTTTGTGTTGCCCGATATGGGCGCCATAATTGCTGAGCTTGAAAATGCAGGCCTTTCTCCTGACGAACTTCAGGAGAAGAAAGACAAGTTGCTTCAGGATTATGCTGTGAAATCAGAACGGGTTCATACCATTAATCAACTTCTGAAGGCCTATACCATGTTTGAAAAGGACGTGGAATATGTTGTTATCGACAATAAAGTGAAGATTGTGGATGAACAAACCGGCCGTATTATGGAAGGTCGCCGATATTCAGATGGATTGCATCAGGCTTTAGAAGCCAAAGAACGTGTCAAGGTGGAGGCGGCAACGCAGACTTTTGCAACCATTACGCTACAGAATTATTTTCGCATGTATCATAAACTTGCCGGTATGACAGGGACGGCAGAAACTGAAGCGGGGGAATTCTGGGATATTTATAAACTGGAGGTCGTGGTTATTCCAACCAATAAGCCTATAGTACGTGACGATCGTGAGGATTTTGTATTTAAAACGAAAAGAGAAAAATACAATTCGGTTAGTGATGAAATTGTTGAGCTTAATAAAAAAGGAAGACCGGTGCTGGTAGGAACCACATCGGTGGAGATTTCAGAATTGTTAAGCCGCATGCTGAAGATAAAAGGAATTAAGCATAACGTTCTGAAT
>JBEPWX010000053.1:2933-11052 GCA_041642235.1 Mariniphaga sp. | reverse complement strand
CCGGATAACAAAGGAAGATGTTGATTTCTTTGCAAATGACTGGGGTGGAAATTCAGTGCGGATCCTGGTTAATAATTTGGCACCGGCACCGCCTGCAAAGCCCGATCCTCAAAGAATGGAAGCTGTATACCGTACCATCGACCTCTGCCTTGATGCCGGATTGTATACGATACTTTCATTTAGTCCTTCATTTGAAGACAACGATGCATTTTTTGAAAGCGAGGCTTATATGGATTCGTATATTGAAGTCTGGCAGGAAATTGTGAGCCGGTATGCAAATGATACCCGAGGTGTTGCATGGGATCTTATGAACGAACCCCATGACGCCCTTGCCAATACACACTGGTTGCCATATGCCAAAAGACTCGTGACAGCTATACGGGAAGTTGATTCCCTGCACACCATAGTGGTTGAGCCCCCAGGTTGGGGATGGCCCTATGGCTTTGAACACCTCCTGCCAATAGATGATGATAACATCGTTTACAGTTTTCATTTTTACGGACCTATGGATTTTACCCACCAACGTAACAATGGAATGCTTAAAGCTACCGAAGAACAATGGCTGGCAAGGAAATACCCCGGTCATATACAAGGTGAATATTGGGATAAGGCTACTATCAGGCGGCACATTCAGCCTGCTTTTGACTGGGCTAAAAAACACAATGTGAAAATGTGGTGTGGTGAATTTGGATGCACACGTTGGGCAGTGGGTGCCGAACAGTGGATTCATGATTTTATTTCTATTTTGGAAGAAGAAGAGATTGGCTGGTCTTGGTATTCTTTCAGAGAATGGTACCCTATGGATATCGAAATGGATCCCGATGCACGGCTTGAGCGCACAGAGCGAAAAGAAACTGAACTTGTCAGGTATTTTAAACATTTATTCCGATCAGGTGAATAATGGTAAAGGAATAAGAAAGCTCATGTATATTTTTTACACTGGCAGGAACAAAATTTACCAGAATAGAAATTAGTTTTATGGGTAAAAATTCAAACCAGAATTAAATTTATTGAATAATATGATACAATTAGTTAGCATTTTATCTGCACTCCTTTTATTTGCAAATATATTGGCAAATGGGACAAAAGCACAGCCACCCAAGGCACCCAAGGCACAAGTAACACAAAAAGTGAAAGTAAAAGCCGTTGATAAAATTAAAAAAGGACTAGCTGCCAAATATCCCGGAGATACAGGAATAGAAAAACACAAATCAGTAGTTTTTGTAGAGGATTTTGAAGAAGAATCAATCACTAAAGTTGCTGAAAACTGGACCTGGAATAACGGAGCGAAAGATCATCGGCTTTCATTGGATGCTATTACCGGACCTGACGGAAGCCCTGGAAAAAAAAGCCTTAAAATGACAATATTGCGCAACCAGGGAGGAGAAGGTAGTGACATGCGGAAAATATTTGATAAGGGTTATGAGCAACTATTTTTTCGCTTCTATGTAAAATTTGCTGAAGATTATGGTTATAATCATCATTTTACAAGTATGGGGGGGCATGTTGATCCAAAACCTTGGGCTGGCGGCGGCGCAGGAAAAAGACCTGATAATCGTTTTGGAAGTGCAATTGACCAATTTACCGGTGGCGGTTCACCTCCGGGATCCTGGGCCTTCTATACCTACTGGCCTGAAATGCGTTCATGGCAAAATCTTGATGGAACATCAGACGGACGGCCGAATGCTTATTATGGTAATAATTTTAGACCCAAAGATCCGGTTGCTGCAAAAAGGGGTGAATGGCAATGCGTTGAAATAATGATCCGGGTTAATACATCTCCGGATAAAATGGACGGTGCTCAGGCTTTTTGGATTGATGGCGAACTGGTTGGACATTGGGATCCATTGGAAAAAAATCCTGTTGAAGGTTACTGGATAAGGGAGAATTTCAGGCATAATCCAGAGCATAAAAATGCCCGTCCTTTCGAAGGTTTTAGATGGCGTACATTTGAAGATAAAGAGCAGTTTGAAAAATTAAAGATCAACATCATAAAATTGCAGAATTATGTTTCCGGCACATCCTGGAAACATGCTGATAAATATGCTAAGGAACATCCAGATTTTAATATTAATCTTAAGGAAGCAACTGTGTGGAAAGATCATATTGTAGTGGCAACAGAGTATATTGGTCCTATGAAACCACTTAATTAATAACAAATCAATTAGCCCGCTATATTAAAGCAATTGCCTGTTTTGGCATAAAAATATTAGTAAATAATTAAAAATTTAAATGTGAAATGAGCATGAGTAGGAATATATACCATCCGGGAATTAGTAAAATCCTCATGCGAATTCCATGTTATACCATTAAAAACTTACAATTTTAATAACATGAATATGAAAATGAAAATATCAACTTTTCTGTTGTTGGTAACATGTATTTTATTTTATTCGGGTGCAACTGCTTATGATCTAAATGAGCATCCACGAATTTTTATCAGCAAATCACAGTTGCCGGTTCTGGCTAAAAATGCAGAAGGAAAATTAGAAAATGAGTACCGGCAGATAAAAGCTCTTGCAGACCGTACAGTGGAGCAGGGGCTTAAACGGGTAACCAACCGTTTTTCCCCGCCTATTGCTTTGGTATGCTGCGGGATCATTTACCTGGTTGAGCGGGAACTTGGAAATGATTCCGGGAAGTATGCTAATGCCATAAAAGAATATTGGGGCGATGGTGAAGTGCTGAATATGGAAGGTGATGGTTTTTTTGGATTTCATGGCATGCTCTACGATTGGATATATGATGCGCTTTCTGATGAAGAAAGAAAAATCTATGGAGACCAGCTTGGTCAATGGCTGCGATACTATACCGATACACCTGAAATAACCTTACGGAATGGGCACTGGTGGTACAATCAGACCTGGGGGCCTGCTCATCTTAATACGCCAAACACCAGAGATGGAATAACACCTAAATTGTTTGTAGCTCTTGCTCTCAAAGATGCAGGTACTGTTCATGAGTCGGATGCAAAGCAGTTTCTCGATTCCTGGAATACACGTGTTCCTGCTGAATGCATACCGGCATTTGATGAAATGGGCGGCGTATGGTCGGAAAGTATGGGCCATGGCGGATATGGTCCTGTAGTAGTTATTCCATGGGCTTTCGAATCCTGGCGCACAGCCACAGGTGAAAACCTGTTTTCAAAATTTGCTCCCACCGGTTATCTACCTGAAATGACACTATGGGCTGTACATACCACGGTACCTTTTGCCAATCATACCGCCTGGATCGACGATAATAATGCATCACCACCCAGGGCTTTTTCACGAGTTGCTCCTATATTGGCTGCACGGTATAAAGATCCCGTCGCCCAGGCTGCAAGTGAAGAAGGTGCTAGTGAGGGATGGAGCAGGATTCCCTGGGAGCATTTTCTGTTTTATAATCCAAAAATTAAATCCAGTTCTCCTGAAAAGGAAAAATATGAACTTGCGTATCATTTTAAAGGAGCAGGACATATTTATATGCGTGAAAAATGGAACGATCCTAACAGTACCTGGGCATTTTTTGGAGCAGGTCCTTTCTTTGCAGGTCATTCCAGAGACGATGAAGGCCATTTTATGATTTCAAAAAAAGGATACCTCGTGTTGCGGGTTGGTGGTATGGGTCATAATGACCGTGATTATTACGCAGGAGGCTCACTCGCTTTTAATATTGTTACTATTTTTGATGCGGATGAGCAATTCCGTCGCACTGAACCAGGGCAAAAGGAAGGGGTGAAAAATGAAAACGATGGCGGAATGATTCGTTACCTTTACAGTTCAAATAGACGAATCGACCGTGCCGAGATAAAATCCTACCACCACAACAAAAATTTTACCTATGCAGCTGCTGATTTGTCAAAAGCTTATTCTCCACATAAAGTTGATGAGGTCACCCGTCAGTTTTTTTATCTCAGAGGTGATAAGGAGTTTTTTATTATTTTCGATCGGATTGGTGCAACTAAAACCTCCTATCCGAAGCATTGGTTCCTTCACATTCCAGGTGAACCGAAAATTGATGGAAAGGAAACTATCCTGACCCCAGGGCATGTTTTTACTTACAATGGAAACACAGCTACCTGGCTTTCCGATCCGGCAGGGGAGAAAAATGTTCTTTCAACCGGCAGAGCCAGGGCTTTCTTTACTACTCTGTTGCCTAAAAATCCTGTGATTACCAAACGTGGAGGTGAAGGACACGATATGTGGGGACATCCAAATGAACCGACTGCTCAGTACAATCACTCCAGCAAAGATAACAGAAGGAAGTTGCCAATTGTGCCCTGGAGATTGGAAATTGAAGCACCACAAGGAGATAAGAGTACCTGTTTCCTGAATGTGATTGAAATTGGGGAAGAAAATGAGAATGCAATGACCGGACTGGAATTAATCGAACAGGATGAATCTTACGGAGTGAAAATAAATATTTCCGGAAAGCCTGTAGAGATAATGTTTTCAAACAAGGGTAATCTTTCTGCTCGTGTGAAAATGGGTAACAAAAAACAACAGATACTTAATTAAGCAAAGTCTGCCTTTGCAAAAAAGAAATAAAACAGATAATTAGAAATTTGATAATGAAATATGTTCTTAGAATAAATGATTTGCTTGCTACAGGCATCATCCTGCTTTTAATTTTGTTTTTGATATCTGGAATTTCATTAAAAACCTCCGCTCAAAATGCAACTGTTCCGGGAGAGGTGTCAACACCTTTCCCGACTCTTAAAAATCTGGCAGTTGAGTGGTTTATACAGGGCGATGATAACCTGAACAGCACAGTAACCATTCAATTCCGGGAAGAAGGGAGCAAAAGGTGGAACCAGGGAATGCCTTTGAGAAGAGTGCCATCGGGTGAGAACATTGGCTTTAAATGGGAAAACAAACATTCAGGCTCTGTTTTTGATCTGAATCCGGATACAGAATATGAAATAAAACTCAAACTTTCAGATCCCGACGGGGGTAAGGCCGAAAAAATTGTAACTGTCCGGACAAGACCTGAGCCTGTGGTTACTGCTGAGGCGACTGTTATTGAAATAAAACCGGGAAATTATGATACCTTATATACTGAAAGCGGAACACCGGAAAGCCCAAAAGTATACAGGTGCACTGAAGGAACCGCCACCTTTTCATTCATTGATGTCAGGAATAAGAAATGGGTTTACATTGAAGGTTTGAATGTTATTAATCTGAAAGAACGCGGAAAAGGTATTCAACTGAACGGAGCTGAAAATTGCGTTGTTCGCAATTGCACCATCAATGCAGTTTATGGTATTGTGGCATATAAACCTGGTGTCACCAATTGTTATTTTAGCGATAATGTCATAACGGGAGTTTGTAAATGGAACAATGAGGCAATGGGGGCACATGGCAATAACATTGGGGAAGGTATAGAAATAACCGGACCGGGAAATGTTATCTGCTACAATAAAGTTTCCGGCTTCAGAGACTGCATTTCAACCATGGAAGACAGGCACGTGGTTAATCAGGTGTGTATTGATATTTACAACAACGACATTTATAATGGAGTGGATGATGCCATAGAAGCCGATTTTTGTTTTTCGAACTGCCGGATAATGCGTAACCGCATTACCAATTGCTACGTTGGATTAAGTTCCCAACCCGGTTTGGGTGGTCCGAATTATTTTGTCCGCAATGCCATGTACAATGTGGTGCATGCTGCATTTAAACTGAAAAGGCGTAGCCAGGGAGATGTCGTTATACACAATACGGTAATTAAAGTAGGAACCGGATTGGGAGGAAATTCGGCAATGGATCATGCCTGGTTCCGAAACAATCTTGCTATTGGAGGTCCTGACGGAGGAGTTAACTGGGGTGATTATGGTGCAGGGACACCTTCTGCAGCCGATATTATTGAACCTGGTCTCCACAGCGATTTTGATTACGACGCAGTGGGAGTTTTTAATACAGATTACCGGGCAACCATTGGAGATAAACAATTTTCTGAGGTGGAAAAGCATGGCATTGAACGGATTAAAATTGAGGAGGTGTTTAACAACGTACAATTCCCTCTTCCTCCTGTTCCGGAAAGAGAAGCTCCTGATCTGAGGCCTGAGAAGAATTCCAGGATTGTTGATGCAGCGGTTGTAATTCCAAATATCAACGACAATTACAATGGAAAAGGACCCGATATCGGAGCGTATGAAGCAGGTGAGGATTTGCCCCATTATGGTCCGCGGAACTGATTGGAATTGGTCATGAAAGTAATATGAAATGAGCATTAGCAAAATATCACACCAATCGGAGATTATTAAAATCCTCATGCGAATTCCATGTGATACCTTTGAAAACAAATAATTTTAATCACATGAAAAGACAACTATTTTTTCTGATATCACTGTTACACCTCTGGGAACCTGTTCTTTCAACTGTTAGGATAAATGCCGGTAATTTATCGGCTTGGAAAACCGTTGTTGTAGTACCGGTAATCTCACATGATGTTACCGCCGATCCCTTTTATGATGATGTGGTATGGTCATCGGCAGGTTCGGTTGAACCTTTCTACAGTACTCCCGATGCCCGCCAGGCAATGCCTGATACCAGAATACAAGTTTTGTCTGATGGGGTAAACCTGATTTTTAATGCTCAAATACAAGTTGTCAAAACGGAGGAAATAGTGCAGAAATGTTACCTGAGCAATGAACCGGATCTCAGGCGAACACCGAACATAAGCATTTACCTTGAACCAAAACATAACCATGGCAAGTACTATAGGTTCATTATCGATTCTAAAGGATTCAAACAAGATTTATGTGTGGATGATGAATCGTGGCAAACCGAATGGTCTGCGCGGGTTACCGGAAAGGTGAATGGTAAAGTGAATGTACTGATTACTATACCTGTAGAAGGACTGGGAATGAATATTTCCGATGGAGATATTTGGGGATTTAACGTTACATTGAACGACGTTGCCGGAAAAGGAACCTATAGTGCTGCACCTGTAAAAAATAAACTGGCAGATGCTTCTTGTTTTGGTCATTTTGTATTCAACGAAAAGTTAAAACAAGGGAGGTTGTCCAAAATAAAACAGAACTTGCCACAGCTGCATGAAAATCAGTACAGGAAGAAACTTGAAGCAAATAATCTCATGTGCGGGCCTGACCTGAAAGATCTGGAGGGGGAACTAAACCAGTTCACTGTAGGGAATGATCGGGTTTTAAAAAGTGGCAGGAAAATAACTTGTATAGGTTTGGATAATGAACCGGTAATTCGCTCTGGTTATCCTTTTTTATATGAGAAATACGAAAATGAAAAGCTTCAGCAACTACGAAAATTATATCGGTTGGAGGAGATTGTATCAGCAGGTAAAAATGATTTTGAAAAGATGCTGCTTTTGAACGAGTGGCTGACTACCCATGTAACTTTTGGTTCCCCGCCGCCTATGCGTCCCGATGCCCTGCATATTTTATTTAATGGGTTAAACGGACAAACTTATAACTGCACATACCTTTCTTTTACCTTAATGCAGATGTACATCTCTCTGGGATACACTGCCCGGAAAATGACTTCTGTTGGTCATGGCACACTTGATGTATGGTCTGATTACTGGGGTAAATGGTTTCAGATCGACCCCAGCCGGAATTCATACTATCGTATGAAAAAAACAGGGATACCTCTTAACAGCAATGAAATCAGAAGAGAATATTGGAAAAATGGCGGAATAGATATGGAGATGATTTATGGGACAGAACAACGGGCAGAGCAGGTAACACTCGAAAAAAGAAAAAAGGACGGTTTGCTGCGTTACCGAACCGATGGTTACCAGTGGATTGCCTATAAAACTAGAAATAATTTTTTTGAAGTTCCTTTTGCCTACTGGAATTTTGATTATTTAATTGCAGAGGATGAATTCAATACAAATAAAATCTGGACTGCCGGAAACAAAACCGACCCAAGAGAAACATTGGGGACCAGAACAAAACAAATTGACGACATTTTCTGGACTTTAAACCAGGCATACATTCATCTATACGAAAATGAGCAATCAAACTTGCTGGTTCAGTTGGAAACCGTTACACCAAATTTCAAAACCTTTGAATATTCTGTTGATGAGGGTGAATGGAAAAAGACGGAACCCGTTTTTCGATGGGAGCTTCATGAAGGACAGAATTCACTCAGAACAAGAA
>JBEPWX010000053.1:0-2923 GCA_041642235.1 Mariniphaga sp. | reverse complement strand
AATAAGTTTGGAATTGCAGGGAAAGAGCATAAAATTATATTGAAAGTCGAATAAGAATAGTTTTTCCCAGATAAAAAAATTAATTAAGTAATAACTGATGGATATAATTAAAAGACTTTTCATGTTTACTGGCATTATTGCCTTAAACATATCCTCTGTAACGGGAGGTGAAAACGATAACTCTTTTCAGAGGAGGTGGAAGCATGTCTCAGAAAACTCTGCTGTAATTTATTGGCAACTTGATAATATCAACAAAGCAGCAACCAGTTATGTGGAATACGGAACGACTAAAAATCTCGGATTACTTACCAGTGAAACAAAAAATCCCAGGTGGGGACATATGCACAGGCTGAAAGGGCTTACCCCGGGAAAAACCTGTTACTATCGTATGGTAATAGTTGAGGAGGGCAGGAAAGTTGAAAGTGAATTGTTACAACTGACTCCTGAGCGGACGGAAGGGGTAATTTATATCCCCGGGGATTTTCAGGGAAATCCTCCTTACATTCTGGATAAAGACAATGCACATTATGTACTTACCGGCGATCTTGTTGCCGATGGTACAGCAATTCAGGTGGAAGGAAAAAATATAACCCTTGATCTGAACGGGCATAGCATCATTTTTGGAAATAATTCACCGGATCAGGTGTTTGGGGTGGAAATAAACAGTGAAAGCAAATGTATCGTAGCAAACGGAACAATCGTTCAGGGGGAATTTTCAGGAGAGTACAGTGCAGCTATAAGAAGCTATAAAAATAATCATGGTACTGAAATTTGTGGAATCAGCACCGATGTACATCTTCGAAATGCATATCCGATGATGTTCAGGCACGGTCAGCTTACAGTGCATCACAACGATATTTACAGCCGCGTTACTGAGCTGAAATCCAGGCACTATCCGGGGAATGCCCTGCTTGTGGTTTATGGGAAGGGTGAAAACATCCATATTCATGATAATCTGTTATCGGAAGGTTGCCATCGGGGAATATCTGTTAGCGGACCAACAGGAGCTAAAATAAATCACAACGATATAAGGCATCACCAACAGTATGTAAACGGATATGCCATAGCACCTGGTTCAGGGGCTGACGTGCATCATAATAAAATAACATCTACAGGCCGGGGTGTTCATCTTACAGGAGAAGGAACAGAATTTCACGACAATTATATTGATATTAAAGGACACCAGCACCTGAGTGATCTCCCTGCAAAAACCCGCCCGTTCCATCATCGGCTGGTTGAACTGCATGGAATTAAGTTTGAAGGGAAGAATTCAAAAAACTGTAAAATTTATAACAATTACGTCCGGATAATACAACCTCAGCCGGTTGATTCCGATGGCCAGGGGCACCCTGCCGATAAAATGGAAAACGGTGTTTATTTTCGTTCTAAGGCTTCTTTGTTAGAAAAAGGGAAACTGGTGGATTTAAATCAAAGCTGGAAGAAAGATCGCTGGCGTTACTATTATGTGAAATATCATCCCGAAAAACCGGCTGTGCAAATCACAGGAAACGATTCAACTACCCTTTATGGTGATTTTGAAGCAAATAATGCTGCTGAGTACACCGTTTTTATGAAATGGATGTATGTTCCCCCAACTCCTCTAAATTTGGCCTGCTATAATCCCAATGGGATGAATGAAATTTTTGGCAACACATTTATTGGCATAACAACCTACAGGGAACCCCGCCATGGCGGATATGGTGATACTGGACAATGGGCAACAGCAATTATGTTTGTTGGAATGGATAAAGGACCTGCTGAAAACGGAAAATATACTGCCTATATTCATAATAACAGGTTTTTTAGCAACGATTTGTTCCTGAATTCCCATTCTGCTATCAATATGGATATTAAAATAGAAAACAATATCTTTGAGGTTATGGACAAACCATTTGAAATATACCGGGAAAACAGAATCCGAAACGTAGGAAAGGCTTTTGAAAAGCTGTTAAGAGAAAGTGACAATAGTTATAAAAAATAGTAGTAAATGAAATCTAAAGTATAATTTTTATTTAAAATCATGAATAATCAACAAAAATCAAATAGCCAAGGTGTGAGAAGTTTTAAATTTCGTTTTCTTTTTATAGCAGTGTTTGCTGTTTTTATAACAGTACAGGCTATAGCCATCGAAACAAAAACGGTGTTGTATAAGGAAGGAGTTCACTTAATTCCCTATCCGCAGGAGGTATTAATCCAGGGAGATGATTTTCATCCGGGGGCAGAGGTTTCCATTGTTCTGGATGCGAATGCCAGTGAAAAAGATAAATTTGCAGCTGAAGAATTACAGATACAACTGAAACAGGAATGGAACATTTCAGCTGAAATTAACAATGCGAAATCGGGTAAACGGATTGTCTTGACACGGAAACGTGTTCCATCGGAGATTAAGTCATTGCCTTCCAAAAAGGCTGCGCAGGCATATCGGTTAACAACTGCTGCTGATGAACTGATTGTTCGTGCAAAAGGCGAAGCAGGTTTATTTTACGGGGTACAAACCTTACTTCAGGTAATTCAAGATGAAGGAAGCGGGGCATTTGTAAAGGGAATGGAAATAACCGACTGGCCCGATATACCTACCCGTGCCAGTCACTACGATACAAAGCACCACCAGGATAAACGCTCCTACGTTGAAAGTTTTATCCGTGACCTGGCCCGTTATAAAATTAATATGCTGTTGTGGGAGTGGGAAGATAAATTTGAATATCCGAGTCATCCTGAAATTGGTGCACCCGGTGCTTTTACAATGGAAGAAATGCAGGAGATGACCCGTTATGCACAAAAATACCATGTTCAGATTGTCCCGCTGGTACAGGGCCTTGGTCATGTCAGCTTCATACTGAAATGGCCGCAGTACAGCCACCTTCGCGAAATACCTGCTTCCAACTGGGAATTTTGTCCGCTAAAGGATGGTTCCTATGAGTTG
>JBEPWX010000052.1:0-11140 GCA_041642235.1 Mariniphaga sp. | reverse complement strand
CCTTTTTCAGAAGGTAATAAAGAGGATGTAAAGCTGTAAGCTGAACTTGTAATCAGGAAAAACAATCCAGCTAAAAGAGATATTTTTTGCATAATATACTGCTTTAGCCTGAAATGCTTTTAATAAACTGAATCGAATGACTGTTAAATGCATTAGGCTGGTCAATATTGCATACATGTCCGCTATTACTTATGACTTCCAGTCTTGAATTAAAATGTTTTTTTACAAGATCGGTAACCATGGGCAGGAACATGTGATCACGTTCTCCCATCAGGTAAAGTACCGGAGCAGATGCTTCCTTTATAATGAATTCCTGCAGGCTGTTCCTTATTTCATCCGACATGCGCAACCATTTTCTGAATTCCTTTTCGCCAAGTTGAATGGCTTCACTGATGAAAAGCCTGCGTGATTGTGAATGTTTTTTTGAAGGTATCAGTATCCATGCATTCAGTCTGTACAACCACATGTAAGGGAGAATAGAAATTAGCAGCTTGGCCATATTAACCAGTACATTAATTTTTTTGTTGAACTGTACCACTGCTCCTCCCATTATGATGGATGCAGCTCTGCCAGGTGCGATTTTGTCAATAGCCCTGATAACTATACATCCAAGCGAAATCCCTACAAAATGAGCTTTTTCTATATGAAGGTAGTCCATTGTCTTTACCACATCGAGGGCTATTTCCTCCAACCGGTACATTTCTTCCCTGGTATAATGTTCTTTCGACTTTCCATGTCCGCGCAGATCTATCAGTAACACGTTGAAGTGCTTTTTGAAGTCACGCAACTGCTTAAACCAAACAGTATTACTACCCCCGGCACCATGAACAAATACCACCCATTTATTGGATGTTTTATGACTGAATATTTTGTGATACAACATCGGGCTAAAATTAACTAATTAAATTATAACTCCAAATGAGTCGTTTGGTTGAAGCTATTCAAAGCAATTCCTGTGCCGTACCTTTTGGGCTGAAATAAAAAAAACAGTCTATTCTTTTTGTTGTTAAATGATTATAAAGCGAATCGATGCTTGCAAAAAGATTAATTTGGGAACAATAAAAATCTTGTTAATTTGATTCAGTACCTCCACAAATGAAGATATAAAATCCAACAAACTATTTTAATAAGAACGTGGATATTCTTTACTGAATAATATATATAGAATTATACTTAATTGCCAGATCTTATCCATATTAAACTCAATATAAATTCAATATAAACTCAATATTAATTCAGTGTAAACTCAAATTTATTTGAATATACATTGAATTAAATTTGAATTAACTTTAAATTTATACTGTGTGAATCATAAATTAATGCTGGTATTTACCTAAAATTTTGATATGCAAATAGGACAAAAATTTATGCAGGTTTACAAGTTAAAAAGGCTGCCCGAATACCTGGACAGCCTTTTAAAATAACACCCTGAGGGCATATTATGATATCAGTAATTTGTATAATCCCATTTTCCGCGATAGGGGCGTCCAACCATCAGGTTTGCAAAATCGTCACCTTGGAATTGTTCACTTTGCGGGTTCCACAGTAATGGACGGCCAAGTTCGTAGGCAATGTTGACAATATTGCACAAAGAAGCAGTACGGTGACCAGTTTCCACATCGGAAATTGGTTTGGTGCGGTTTTTCATGGCATCAACCCAGTCCTGGTAATGATTGTCACTGAAATACACGCGTCTATCGCCTGGTTTCAATTCGGCTTTTGCCAGTTTTTCGTCAGGGAATGTACGCAGGAAACCCCGGCTGACTTCAATTCTACCTTCAGTTCCCACAAACTGCACTGCGTTAAAATCGTCTTTCGTTCCCCATTGTTTATGATTCATTCGAACACCATTTTCGTAGATCATAGTCAAACCGGTTACAGGATTTTCTCCTGTTGGAGGAATAAAATTTACTGGTCCGGAGTTATCCATTCCCAAAGCCCATTGCCCGATATCGAACATATGCGCTCCCCAGTCAGTGATCAATCCGCCGCCAAAGTTACGGTATCCACGCCACCATGCCCAGGGGCCTTTCACATCGACCGGGGCTAAATCCTCATGATATCCCCGGTAAAGTGACGGACCAACCCACTCGTTCCAGTCAAGTCCTTCCGGAACTGGTTGTGTAGGCAGATCACATTGTTTAACAGGTTCTCCCACACTTACGTTGATTTCCTTTATGTCGCCAATATAGCCGTTGCGTACCAACTCTACTGCATGGCGAAAATCACGCCACGAGCGTTGCATGTTTCCCGTCTGAAACACACGGTCGTATTTACGAGTGGCATTTACCATGGCTCGTCCTTCGGCAACCGTGAGAGCCATAGGTTTTTCGCAATAGATATCTTTTTCTGCTTTGGCTGCATCAACTGCCATCTGGGCATGCCAGTGATCGGGTGTAACAATAACAACTGCATCAATATCATTTCGTTCCAGCATTTCACGGTAATAATGATAAGATTCAACTTTTCCGTTTAATCCTTTGTCTGAATTGTTTTTATTGGCAGCCTGCACAAAATCATCAAGTTTGCCTTTAAATACATCACAGGCAGCAACTACTGCTGTTTCTTTGCATTTGCCAATACTGTTCAGCAAGGTATAAACCTGCTTTCCTGTGCCGATATAACCCAGGTTGATTCGGTCATTTGCCGCAATAAAGCCTTTTCCACCCATTACATGACGGGGAATAATGGTAACAGCAGCTGCGCCTGCGGCTGCCTTGCCGATGAAGTTTCTACGATTCATTTTGTCCATTTTAAACAGATTCAATTGATTTTTATAAAAACATTACGTACTTTTTTATATAAGTGTTTTTTATTTTAAGCTTGCATTTTTTGCACATCTAAATCCGGTGTTGAAGAGTGAAGTTTCATGTGAATTCATGGAGCGTCCGCTTACAGAAAAACTATTTTCCCCATTTTGGTCAAAGAAGAAGGAACCGCCACGAATGACCTTCACTTTCGGATCCGGACGATAAGCTTCGCTGCTACCCGGGTAAGCATTATATATATCAGCGCACCACTGCCAAACATTACCCCCCATATCAGTTAATCCGGCTTCATTTTCACCAAAAATCCCTACCGGCGAAGTGAATAAATATCCGTCAGATGCTTTCGGTGCATCAATTTTTCCCTGCCATATATTGGCATGATGCCTTCCATTAATCAAAATTTCGTTCCCCCAGCTAAATTTATTTTTTGAATTTTTTCCGCTTCGGGCAGCATATTCCCATTCTGCTTCTGTTGGTAATCGCTTTCCTGCCCATTCGGCATAAGCTACAGCATCATTCCAGCTTACATGAGTAACTGGATGATCATCCATGGCATCAGGTCCTGAAGGTCCAAAAGGTTTGCGCCAGGATGTTCCTGGGAGAAGTTCCCATGTTTGTTTTTCAAGGTTGAAAACTCCCGAATCACCAAATTTTTCTGCTTCGGTTTTGAACCCTGTATTTTCAACAAATTGTCGGAACTGTGATACGGTAACCGGATTCTTGTCAATATAATATGGCTCTATTTTAACTTTATGCACAGGACGTTCATTTGGCAAGCCATCTTCTGATCCCATAAAAAAGGTGCCTCCTTCAAAATAGATCATTTCATTTTCAGTTCCGATGGATTTATGTTCTTCTGAAGGTATTTTTACCTGCTTTTCAGATTGCACGGGATTTTTTTGATGAACCTCCGGTTCAACTTCTGCTTCTTTTTGTGATTTTTTCCCTGTGCAGGCTATCATAACTGAAAGTGATATGAACTGTATAAGGATAAATTTATTCATTGTAAAGATTTTGTATGGTAAAAATGGGTGTTTTTATGGTTTGATCAAAATAAATATATTATTTGATCAAAAAATTCAGTCAGAATATAGTGATAGCTGATGACTTTTATACTATTTTGAGGGTTTATTTCATATAGCATGGCTGATCGTTTTTATTGCTGTTTCATGTATGAACTCAGCTCGAAAATTCATGCTTTGGATTTTTTCTTTTATCTAATTCCAGTTATCTTGCTACCGGTTAAGGACCTTCTGTATAATCATAATTTTATGAAAAAACATATCCTGTTGGTTTTTATAAGTTTATTATCGATGGTATTTTTATCCCATGCACAATCCTATACTATTCAGATTGATATTAAAAACCAGCCCTTTGATGTAGTTTTAGCAGGTATTGTCAGAGGCGATAACTTTATAGCTTCCGACAGTTTGAAACTTAGTACAGCAAATACTGGAAATAGCTCTTATAAAACTATTACCTGGAGTTTTCCTCCTAATGCGCCCAGGGGAATTTACCGGGTAGTATTTGGCCAAACTACCTATGCCCGGGTGATGAGTGAACCTCCTCAACAGCTCGATTTTATTTTCAGTGAGGAGAATATTCATTTTATAACCGATTTTAAAGCTCCTGTTGATAGTCTGAAGGTTATTCAGTCGGAAGAAAATCTGGTGTGGTTTTCTTTTATAAAAAAAGGGAGGGAGTACAGGCAGAAATTGGATGAGCTGGAAATGGAGATAAATTATTATCAGAAGAAGTTGGATGAAGTATCTTCGGGAACCAATGAAGAAGATAAAACACGAATTGAAGGTAAAGCAGTGCAGGTGGCAAATGAATTTAATCAGTTACAAATGGAAAGAGAAATGTTCATTTCCCAGACTATCAGAAATAGTGAGGATTTATTTGTTGCCAAATTAATTAATGCATCCCGGGAACCGTTTCGTGATGGATATTTAACAGAAGTAGAGCGCAACCAATCGTACCGCAATGAATTTTTACGATACATCGATTTTTCGGATGAAGCTTTAATAAGTTCCCGGATTTTGACAGATAAAATCTTTAATTACCTCGTGACTTACAATCAACGGGAATATAGTCATGAGCAGCGTGAGAATGCATACATTAAAGCTGTGGATGCCATTTTGCAGAAAGTTGAAGTCGATGCAGGAAAGGAAGGTGAAATGTATGAATTTGTTTTGGGTTATCTTGTCGATGGCTTTGAAGGTTTGGAAATGGAAAAAGTGTTGAAGTGGATTGCTGATCATTATGCCGATTTTGTCTGTAAAACTGAAGAAAAGACAACCCTTCACCGCAAGTTGGAAGCACAAAAGATGCAGGTTGGGAGCCTGGCACCTGATTTTACGATGAGTGATTTATCCGGACGACAAATTAATTTATCACAGAAGCTAAAAAATCATAGCCTGCTTATATTCTGGGCAAGCTGGTGTCCGCACTGTATCAATATGCTGTCGGGAATTAAATCTTTACATAGCAGGATATCGACCATGGAAGTTATTGCTGTGTCGCTCGATGACTCAGCTGATGAATGGAATAAGGCTGTATATAATTTAGGTATTGAAGAATTTATAAATTTGTCGGATTTAATGAAGTGGGATGGACCGGTAGCTGAGGATTATAACATCTTTGCTACTCCCACAATGTTTCTGATGGATAAAAATCGTAAAATAATTGCAAAACCATCCTCTTTGGAAGAGCTTTCAAAAGCTCTGGGAAATTAGGGTTTTTAGTAAGAGGGGTAATTCATCAGAAGATAAAAATGATACAATTTACCGGTTAACATTAGTTGTTAAAAATGAAAAATTCATAAAATCTTACTTCATAGGTTTAAAACAAATATTAATAGATGAAAAAGAATTATAACTGGGCAGTTCTGGGGTGTGGCAAAATAGCAAAGAAATTCAGCAACGATTTACGTTTGCTGCCAAATGCAAAACTATATGCAGCTGCTTCGCGTGATTTTGAGCGGGCAGTTGAATTTGCTGAAGAGCTGGGTTTTAAAAAGGCATACGGAAGTTATGAAGAAATGGTAAATGATCCATTGGTGGATGTGGTATATATAGCCACACCCCATTCGTTTCACCGGGAACATACAATGCTCTGTCTTAACCGGGGGAAGGCCGTTTTGTGCGAGAAAGCCTTTGCTATCAATAAAAAAGAAGCAGAAGAAATGGTGAATTGTGCAAAAGAAAACAAAACTTTTCTGATGGAAGCATTTTGGACCAGATTCCAACCTGGTTTTCAAAAGGCTTTGGAAATTCTTCAGTCAGGCGAACTGGGAAAATTAAAAATGGTTCGTTCCGATTTTGCCTTCAATGGTCCATATGATCCGCAAAAACGATTGTATAATATTGCCCTTGGTGGGGGATCCTTGCTCGATATTGGCATTTATCCGGTATTTGCAGCACTTACTTCTTTGGGAAAACCGGAATCTATAAAAACAATGGTTGATTTTAGCCCTACCGGATCGGAAGAAACAATTGGAATGATGTTTAAATATCCTGAAGGTGAAATGGCTTCCCTGTTTTCAAGCTTTGCGTCCTATTCTCCTGTTCAAACGGAATATTGGTGTGAAAATGGTTACCTTGTGTTGAATACCAGGTGGCATGCTCCTACAAGTATTACTATGAGCAAATCGGGTGAAAATGTTCAGACATTGCCTTCCATGCATAAGGAAGGATTCGGGTATCAATATGAAGCGGAACATGTGATGAAATGTCTTGAAGAAGGCAGGATTGAAAGTGACTTAATGCCCTGGCAATTGAGTATTGATATTATGGAAACACTGGATTGCATCAGGCTCGATGCAGGAATATTTTTTCCGGCTCATGATGAAAAAGTTTCGTAATAATCTTAAAAAAAGACAGTAGGAATTCAATATGATGCCATTTATAAAATTTGAGATGATTACCAGAGATTTTATTTCTTGTTTCATTACAATTTGTGACACAGTGAAATAAAAAGTTAAACGGATTGAACTTTTTAATTAAAACCAGAGGCTGAAATAGACCAATTAAAATTTATAGTATAATGGTCAAACTTTTTTTTGCAAGCATAATTCTTTTTGTTTTTGCCGGAATCGGATGTAGAACTATTAAATCGGATAATATGGATTATTCAACAATACAACAGCTTGAACTGAAAAGGTATATGGGTACCTGGTATGAGATTGCACGTTTTGATCACCGTTTTGAACGTAATCTGGTTGGGGTAACAGCAACCTATGAATTACGACCCGATGGTAAGATCAATGTGATAAATGCAGGATATAAAAATAATTTCGACGGCAAATTTAAAGTAGCCAAAGGCAAAGCAAAGCAACCTAATCCTGGTGAACCAGGAAAACTAAAGGTAGCTTTTTTTCTTTTTTTCTATTCTGATTATTACATTTTTGAACTTGATAAAAATTACGAATGGGCGCTTGTGGGCAGCTCATCTGATAAATACCTTTGGATATTGAGTCGGGAACCTTCACTTAAACCGGAAACCCGGAACAACATCTTATTAAAGGCTCGTGAGAGAGGTTTTGATATAAACAGACTAATATGGGTTGAACATAAAGAATGACAAGTAATCTTAATTTTAGGTTAACTGGTACAAGTTTTATTAAAGAAATAATTCTTTATTGTATTTTGGTGATTATCTTTGGGAAGGATTTAAATAAAATAAGATTTGGAAATTAAATGAATGCGACAGGGAAATACAATAAAATTAAGCAGGTACCCGAACCAACATTAAAAAGGTTGCCGGGATATTTGTATTATCTGGAGCAGGTAAAGAATGCAGGAGTTCTAAATATTTCGGCTCCTGCCATCGGAAAAGAACTTAAATGCGACCCGACCCAGGTGGTAAAAGATTTGGCAGTTACAGGAGTTAAGGGAAAACCCAGGGTAGGGTACAATACTTTTGAGCTGATTCAGGCATTGGAAGATTTTATTGGATACAATCGGGTACATGAAGCCTTTTTGATTGGTGCGGGTAATCTTGGCTCTGCATTAATGGCTTATCAGCAGGAGCAACCACTGGGATTGAAGATACTGGCAGCATTCGATATTGATAATAATAAAATTGGCCGAAATGTTGGAGGCATTCATATATTGGATTATAACAAATTATTTAACCTCTCGGGCCGGCTTAATGTGAGAATTGGCATATTAACTACACCCAATGAGGTAGCTCAGGAAGTTGCTGAGGATCTAATTAGTTGCGGGGTAAAAGCAATATGGAATTTTACTTCGGCAAGGCTTAATATGCCGTCTAATATTATAGTTCAGGATACTTCAATAAGTTCATATGCTGCAGTTTTATTACGACGCCTGAACGACGCAGCAGATAACATTTAAAATTAAAAGATATGAGTACCATGAAACTTTTTTTTACTTGCTTACAAATTTTAATAAAGAAAAAATTCTTTAATAGTTGTGATTCATATTTTAGTGATGATTGCAAAACTATAGTAAATGAGAATTTTTTTAAAGGCAATAAAATTGAAAAGAGTGCAGTGGAGGAATATTTTTCTACCTATTTAAGCACTACGAGATGGCAGACTCTCTAATATGAATTTTTTAATTCATGTTATAAGTACTAATTGCAATAGCCATGTTTAATACTTCTCATATTTAAAGCTTATGTGAGGAAAAAAATCCCTTTTGCTGTGGATATTTTTCCTCATGTTCATTTATAAGTGGTTGTAAATCAACTTTTGAAGTTTTGGTTCAATTATTTCTTATTTCAGTTTAACGAATTTAGATAGAAAATAAGGATAAGCAGAAAATTTTACAGAATGGAACCCGAAAAAGAAGAATTTAAACTCAGCCAAAGCGATGTATGGAAAATAATATACAACGAATGGAATCCAGAGGAACATCCGTTACGTGAAGCTTTATGCACACTGGGTAATGGTTATTTTGGCACACGCGGAGCTATGGAAGAGCTAAAAGCCAATAAATTTAATTACCCGGGTACCTATCTGGCAGGAGGATACAACCGGGCAGTTTCACAGATAAAAGACAAGAATATTGAAAATGAAGATCTGGTGAACTGGCCAAACTGGCTTTACCTTACTTTTAAAGTTAATGGATCGGAGTGGTTTGATATATTAAAAGCTGAGGTGCTTGAATACAATCTTTCCCTGAATTTAAAGGAAGGAGTTCTTGAACGAAAAATCAGGTATAGGGATAATAAATCCAGGGAAACTACCTTGATTAGCCGCAGGATTGTGAGCATGCACAATCAGCATGTGGCTGCTATTGAATGGATATTGATTCCGGAAAACTGGTCGGGGGAAATTACTATACGTTCGGGAATAGATGGTAATGTAATTAATCATGGCGTAGCGCGTTACAGGGAACTGGAAAGCAATCATCTTGATATTCTGAACAGTGGTAAGCTTGATGAAAAGGGTATATTTCTGACAAGTCAGACAAAGCAGTCCAGGATACATATGACACAGGCTTCTTTGCTGAAAGTTTTTGCCGAAGATGAGGAACTGGAAGCTGCTCCCGAAACAATTACAGAGGAGAAAGCAGTTTTTCAGGATGTGCAGATAAACTGTTCCAAACTGCAAACTATCAGGGTGGAAAAATTCCTTACTCTTTATTCATCGAAAGATACAGCCATTAGCGATTCATTTACGGAAGCTAAAACCAAATTAAGCCAGTTAAATTCATTTAGCCAGATTTACCAGGAACACCGTATTGCATGGTCATATATCTGGGGTCTTAGCAACGTGGAGCTGCATACTTCAGGAAATGAAATTCTGATTCTGAGGTTGCATATTTTTCATCTTCATCAAACTGTTTCAGATAACAGCATTGGACTTGATATTGGAGTACCTTCGCGGGGCTGGCATGGAGAGGCTTATCGGGGACATATTTTTTGGGATGAGCTGTATATATTTCCATTTATAATTTTTCATTCCCCTCAACTGGCACGTTCATTACTCATGTATCGTTATCACCGTCTTTCGAAAGCCCAGCAGGCTGCAAGTGATAACGGATATAAAGGTGCCATGTTTCCCTGGCAAAGCGGTAGTAATGGAAGAGAAGAAAGCCAGGAAATTCATTTGAATCCAAAGTCAGGCAGATGGATACCCGATAATTCCCGTTTTCAAAGACATATAAATGCAGCAATAGCCTATAATGTATGGCATTATTACCAGTGTACTAATGACAAGGATTTTCTTGCAACATTTGGTGCTGAGCTTATTTTAAATACTGCATTGTTCTGGTCAGATATTGCGGAATTCAATGAAGAAAAGAAAAGATACGAAATAAGGGGAGTAATGGGACCGGATGAATACCATACAAATTATCCCGACTCCGATAGCCCAGGCCTTAATAACAATGCATATACAAATTTTATGGCTGCCTGGAACATACAGTATGCTCTTAACTTGCTGAGACTGTTTAAAGGAGAACATGCCCGTATGCTTGGTCAAAAAGTAGGTTTTGATAAGAAAACCATTTCCCGATGGAAAGATATAGTTACTAAGATGTACATTCCTTTCATTGAAAATGAAATAATCTTACAATTCGATGGGTTTGATCAGTTAAAAGAACTTGACTGGGAGAAATATAGAAATAAGTATGGAGAAGTGCTTCGCCTCGACCGAATTCTTGAAAAAGAAGGTGATTCTCCCAATAATTACAGGGCATCAAAACAGGCTGATGTTTTAATGCTGTTTTACCTTTTTTCGGCCGATGAACTTATTTCATTATTCAAGCAGCTGGAATACAGTTTTAAACCTGAAAGCATTCCCAAAAATATTGAGTATTACAGGAAAATTACCTCACATGGCTCTACTCTAAGTCAGGTTATTCATTCCTGGGTTTCTTCTCGTTATTATCGTAAGTTGTCGTGGTATAGTTTTAAAAAAGCTTTATTGAGCGATTTTCGTGATATACAGGGAGGTACTACTCCTGAAGGGATTCATCTTGGGGCAATGGCCGGTACAGTCGATATTATTCAACGATGTTATACAGGAATGGAGATAAGGGATGATGTTTTATGGTTCAAACCCCGATTGCCTGACCAAATTGAAGAACTGAAGTTTCAGATTCGTTACCGCAGTCATTGGATTAAAATCAGGATGAATCAGAAGAAAATAAAGCTTGACTTTGATAAAGGATGGGCTGATCCGGTAAAGGTGAATATCAATGGGAAAACAAAAATTTTCGACAGAAAAGATTCAGCAGAATTTGATTTTACGTAAATTGGGTACTTGAATTTTGTGTGGAAACTGATCATTTTAGGGATATAAAATCATAACGCATTGAAAAAAATCTTACTTGTAATTAATTTTAAATCAGGTGTGGGTACTGCAAAATCATTTCATGCCAGATTTATAGACCTTG
>JBEPWX010000051.1:0-11371 GCA_041642235.1 Mariniphaga sp. | reverse complement strand
CACACTGCCTAAACTATTTATTAGCAATTTTGGCTTTATCTTTACTGTTTGTTTCTGCAACGGCTTCGCAGGCAAATTTCGAAGTTTATGGAGTTGTTACAGATTCGGTAACCTGGAAAGGCATTTCGTATGTTACCATTAGCATCCAAAATGCAGAAGAAGTGATTAAACGGATGGCAGGCGATGAGGCAGGAAAGTTCAGTTTCATACTCGATAAACCCGGTACATATGATGTGATTTTTCATTCTATAGGATACCAGTTACGCAAAATTACAGTATCCCTCAATGAACAGAATCCAAAACATGACATGGGCACAGTTGTATTACTTCCGTCAAACGAAGAAATAGGGGAAGTAGTTGTTGCTGTGCAAAAACCTTTAATCCGGACAGAAGCCGATAAAATAGTGTACAGTATCGAATCCGATCCCGAATCAAAGACCAGCAATGTATTGGAAATGTTGCGCAAGGTGCCCCTGATTACGGTCGATGGTGAAGACAACATCCAGATGAGAGGTTCATCCAACTTTAAAATACTTATTGACGGGAAAAGCTCCACGCTGGTGTCCCAAAATCCGAAGGATGTTTTACGAAGCCTCCCGGCCAGCAGTATACGCGATATAGAAGTAATTACCGATCCGTCTTCAAAATATGAAGCTGAAGGGACTGCAGGAATAATAAATATAATTACCAATAAGAAACCATTGGAGGGATTCATGGGCCGACTGAATGCAGGGATGGATACCCGTGGTGGGTTCAACGGAGGAATTTTTGCCACCTCCAAAATAAAAAAGTTTGGATTCTCGGTCAATTACGGATACAATAAATTCAGACAACCTGAAAGTGAACAATTCAGTACCCGTGAGAATTTCTTAAGCACAACCAACAGATTTACCGAATCGGAAGGTACGAACCGTTTCGCCGGGAATATGAATTTTATCCGTGGTGAAGCCAGTTATGAAATTGATACCTTCAATCTGGTGAGTTTATCCTATATGGGATACTCCGGAAGCTTCTCAGGTAATGTGTTAAATTTTACCAGTGATTACGATCTTAACCGGAATACTACCCGGCATTTTGAAAACAGGATAAACACCGAAAATGAATACGTCTCACTTACAGGGAATATTGATTACCAGCGTACATTTAAAAAACCCGATAAAACTTTCACAGTCTCTTACCGGCTCGATAATTCACCCAGAAATACGGAGAATGAAAATACAGTAGACGGAATTATCAACTATCCTTCCTACCGGCAGCGAACAAAAAATGAAGCAACCGGCAGAGAACAGACCTTCCAGCTCGATTTTTACGACCCGTTAACCAAAATTCACCAATATGAAGTGGGAATTAAATACATCCTTCGTCAGAACATCAGCAATTCCGATGTGTTTAGGCTCGATGACACAGGTGACTGGCAGCGTGATTTAAGCCGTATTAATGATTTGGATTACGACCAGCACATAATGGCGGCCTATTTTGGATATGTACTAAAATTGAAAAAAAACAACCTGAAAACAGGTTTGCGCATGGAAAGAACCAAAAATGACGGGCTGTTTAAGTCGGTAAACGATACCACATTTACCAATAGGATGTTTAATCTCATACCCTATATTAATTTGTCACGGAACATGGAAAATGGGCAGAATGTGAGGCTATCCTACACCCAGAGGCTATCCCGCCCGGGAATCTGGTACCTGAACCCTTTTTACAATGATACCGATCCCTTAAATGTCAGGTATGGAAATCCAAAACTTGATGCAGAGATTACCCATTCCTTCAGTTTTGTCTACGGAAAGTTTACTCCAAAATACAACTTCAATTTGAATCTCAATTCGGCATTTACCAATAATGCCATTACATCTATTACCCGGCTTCAGCCAAATGGTGTTAGCATATCGACTTATGAGAATATTGGGAAAAACCGAAACTTCGGAGGTAACATCTACGGATCGTTTAAACCGGACAATAAATTAAATCTGAATACAAACTTAGGGTTCCTGTACAGCATTCTCGAAAGCAACAACGATCTCGACCTGCGGAATGAGGGAGCCACCTACAACGGTTCAATATCTGTAAGGTATACAGCCTGGAAAAATGGAACCTTCTCTGTTTTTGGTGGATTGTATTCACCACGGATTATGCTCCAGGGTAAATCTTCTGCCTATTCCTATTCAAACGTTTCGTTTTCGCAGCAGTTTTTTGAAAAGAAGCTGACGGTAAGTGTTCTTGTCAACGATCCATTCAGGGAACGAATGGTTTTTACCAACAGGATGACAGACCCGAACTTTAACATGACTTCAAAAACTTATATCTATAACCGTATGTTCAGGGCAACCATTTCCTGGCAGGTTGGTAAGCTAAGCGAACAAATAAAAAAAGCCAGGCGTACCATCTCCAATGAAGATCTTAAAAGTGGCGGCGAAACACAACCGGGAGGAAGTGGTGCAGGTGACAATAAATAAAAAAGGAGGGTTCTGATAAGTAACCAAAGAATAATAAAGGGTTTCGTGATTTTTTTGATTGCAATTATTTAAATTTAAAACTCAACAAAAAGAAAGGGATGTATAATGGCGGTACTTAGATTTTGTAATAAATCAAACAACCTCAAAATGAGACCATTGTGGTTGATACTTCTGTTGTTCCCATTGCAGGTTGTCTCACAAATAAAAATTTCGGGGACAGTTTTTGAAACTGAAAGCAATAACCCTGTAATATATGCCACCATATACGTTAACGGCACAACCATTGGAACCATTACCAATCCTGCTGGCGAGTTTTCTCTTGACAATGTTGTTCCGCCATGTGAAATTGTAATAAGCCATGTCAGCTATACTGCCCAAATAATTGAGATAAAACAAATTGCAGATACTGTGTTGCATATAAAGCTTAAACCCGGTGACGTGGAACTGGGAGTGGTCGAAGTAAAAGATAAAAACCTGAGGGAAGCAAATTTAATCCATTTTAAAGAGCGTTTCCTGGGAACCGATTACTGGGGCAAAAATGCTTTCATCGAGAACGACAGCGTACTTGTCTTTCGCCGGGAGAAAGTCTTAAACAATAACGATGTTGTCCTTAAATCAGAGATATTAGCCCCCGACAGCAACTCCATCCTGTTTATCGTAAATTCAAAGGGTCCCTTGCTGGTTAACCTGCCTTTGCTTGGTTACAAACTACACATAAACCTCATACATTATAAAGAATTACAAACCGGTAACGACGATGAATACCGGTTTCATACCCTGGGTTACTTTTATTTTCAGACTGAAGACAAGTCTTCAAAAAGAAAAACCAACCGGTACAGGAAAAAACAACTGGAGGCCTGGTACAATTCCGACCGCCATTTTTTTCATTCGTTATTTCACAATCAGCTTAAAGAGAATGGTTTTTTATTACTTCAGATTTCAAATTCGGAAGAGGGAAAGATGGAATTTAAAAATTTTGAATTGGATAATTATACGGTCCGTGAAAACAACGAAATAAAAATTATTGGATTGAAAAATAAGATCCTGTTTATCCAATATGTAGAATATTTCAAGAAGCCTGTTGATTTGATAAAAAGAGAGAAAGATAAAACGCCCCATTCACCAAATATGATCTCATCCAAAATCTATTTTTTAAAGGATACCTGTACCATCCGGGCCGACGGTTCCCGCCCTGGTAACTCTATTATGTTTGGTCCTGCCATTGGTAACAAACGTGTGGGGGCCATGCTTCCATATGATTTTCAACCGCAAAACGGGAAATGATGATTAATTAAACAATACTACTCATGAAAAACCTGCTCTTAACCAGTTGTTTTTTTATTGCCTGCCAGAGTTATGTCTTCAGCCAGGTGATTCCGGACGGGATACTTCAGGATGACACCATCCTGTACGAGAAACTCTACCTGCATACCGACAGGGAAATTTATTCGCCCGGCGACGATATCTGGTTTAAATCGTACCTGGTCAGCGGAATAAATAACCAGCCCATCCCCGGGTTCAAAAACATATACGTTGAACTGATAGCGGAAGATGGCCGTGTAATAGACCAGCGGTTGATGCTTTCGATATATGGAGTTTCCAACAATGATTTTCACCTGCCCGATACCCTTCCCACCGGGCAGTATACCGTCCGGGCATACACCAGATACCTGCAGAACTTCGGAGAAGAAAGCCTGTTTCATCAAAAAATTGCCGTGTCGCGTACAACCGACACCCCTGTTTTTAAAGAGAAGAAGAATGAACAAAAAAGAATTGATGTCTCATTTTTACCCGAAGGAGGACATCTTGTTTTGAATGCTGCCAATTATGTAGCCTTTAAAGCCATTGACAAAACGGGCAGGGGAATACAGGTAAGCGGGAAAATAGAGGATGAAACCGGACAGAAGGTTGCTACTTTTACAAGCAGGTACAAGGGTATGGGAACGGTTGTTTTTATGCCGGAGGAAGGGAAAAAGTATTTTGCCCGGGTTGATAATTACCCTGATTTTAAATACTCGTTTGAAGATGCCCTTCCCGATGGTGTGGCCATGCATTACCGGCAGAACGGGAACAACCTTCAGTTCATTCTCAATCGCAATATTAAATCGACTGGCAACCTCAACCTGACTTTACTTGCTTCGCACAAGGGACAGGAACTCTTTACGGAGGAGGTTGAGATGACTGGCTTCCAGCATCCGGTGGATATTTACAAAGGGTTTTTCCCACATGGGATAACGAAAATAACCCTGTACGATGAACGAAACAACATTTTAGCCGAGCGGCTTGTATTTGTCCGGAATGCAGATGCAAATATACTCTCGTTAACTACAGATAAAGAGGAATACCATCCTCGTGAGAAAATTAAACTGGATATTGAATCCCTGCTGGATCCCGGTGAAGACAGCATTGTAACCGGATTATCGGTAGCTGTAGTAAACGAAGCCTATTTCGACGAAGGGGGCAGGACACAAACCATTGAAAGTTACCTGCTCCTGGATTCGGAGCTAAAGGTACCGGTTGAATCGCCTGCATCCTGCTTTGTAGATGGGGATTCCATTTCAGCCGGTGAAAAACTGGACCTTGTAATGATGGTAAACGGCTGGCGCAGGTATTACTGGGATGAACTGCAGGATTATTTTAATAAACCGCTGCCTGGGTGGGATGATACAGGGCTTACCATTGAGGGACAGGTAAAGACACTTTGGGGCAGCGATCCGGTAGTTGGGGGAACGGTTGAACTGGGTCCATTTTCCCGTGAATTTCTGATACTAAAGGATACCACCGACATGGCGGGAAAGTTCAGCTTTAACAGGTTGTTTCTAAAAGATTCGGCCTTGGTAATGTTGAATGCCTTTAATCAAAAGGGAAGACAAAGCACGCAGGTGTTTTATGAACCCGTTGCTCTTTTTGATACGGTTGTTCCTTTGGAAAAAATAAACCGGACAGCACGAAATATTGAATTACATGAAGAATACAGCCGTGCCAGTTTTAACCAGTACCTGGCCGAACGGGAGTTTGATCTTGAACATGGCAGCATATTATTGGGAGAAGTTGATATAGTTGAAGAGTACAAATCAGGCCCGGTGGTAACGGGAAACTTTGGATTCCACGATCTGGAATTTACACTAACCGATGCCGACCAGAAATATGACGGTATTTATAAATACCTGCATTTTGAAGTCCCTGGTGTATATGAATATGAAATAGATTCAATCAGGATGCATAGAAGACACATCAGATTTTTTGTGGATGATGTATTTCTGGATGAGGAAATAGTTAAATACTTACCGATAAATAATATTGTAAAAGTTGAAGTTTATTATGGATCAAACATAGTTTCCATTCTTACCAAAACAGGCTGGGGCTCATTTCATAATGAATTTGTCCGCATCATTCATAACCGGATTACTCCCCGCATCAGGGGCTTCAGACAGGCCCGGAAATTCTATGCTCCCGCATATCCTTTATCAGAACAGGACTCAACAGAAAAGCCAGATCAACGTCCTACGCTTTACTGGGAGCCGTATGTAATTCTTGAGAACGGCAGCGCCAATCTTGAGTTTTATACTTCTGATATGCCTGGCAAATACAGGATAATTTCAGAGGGAATAAATAAAAACGGAAAAATTATTTTCCATGAGGCAGCTTTCGATGTCGTTGCCTCTGATAAATAAAAAATTGTCAATTCGTATAAAACATGTTGCTAGAGTCTCGTATTGCAATATCCCCTCTTAGAAGCAATCAGTTTACGATTATTCCGGTATCAGAATCCTTTAGATGATTAGTCGTTACAGTAGTAATACTCCGGGCAGGCAGCAGCAGTTGTTTGCTTTTCCGTGGAGAAAAAGATTCAACAGCATTCATTTCATATTCAGGCTGAGCAAAAATTTCTTCTGATACCTGGTAAATATGCATTGTTTTCTCCGGAAGATTTACTGTTTCAAGTGCAACATCAACTGGCACATTCTTCAGGTTTACCAGAAAAATGCTCAGTTCCCCTCCGGGACTTAACAGGGCAGCCTGCATTACAAGGCTGTCAGGTGTTTCAGCAACACAGGCTACTGTTGAAGCATATTTGGAAAAGAAACGGGAAAGAATGGCAAACCCATAGTATGCTTCCCTTTCGGGAACAATGTCAGCCAGATATTCCTTTTTATCCCTGTCCCATGTCTGAATCAGTTGCCATTGCCCGTCAAGGTCACCCCGGTTGGTAAAGCTCCAGCGATTGAATCCGTCAACATTAACACGCAACCCCCGGATTACATCCTGCGCATTGGAAAGTGCAGCCTCAAATGTTTTTGGAGCGGGGTTATCTCCTCTCCAGCCAAGATTCATGTTTCCAAATTCTGTAAGGAAAAACGGTTTGCCCTGATTATGCGACCAGGCAGCCCATTGCCGGAGATTTTCCTCACCTTCAGGAGTAACACCGTGGTAGGAGTGAATATCAATGCTTGCCATAGATGAGGCGAAGGTAAGCTTTTCTTCCTCAAACGGTGGCATGTCGGTCCAGCCAGGGCCGGAAATAGCAACCTTGATGCCCCTTTCTTCAAACTCTTCGTGAAGCAATTGCCACACATCGTTTATGGAGCCTTCCTCACCGCCGTATTCCCACCATGAGCCCCATGTTCCACCTGGAGGCTCGTTGGTCATACCGAAATATTTAATGCATGAGTAGCCTTTTGTAGTTACCAGATGCTCCACCAATGTTCCTATACTGTAAACAAAATCTTCCGCACTTTTTGGAGCGCTTACCAGAGGGTGAACTTCCGGAATTGCATTCCAGTCAACATACCGCCACATTTGTTGCAGGAGAACATCGGCTTCGTTTTCCTGGCACCAGTCCAGAATAGTGTACAATGCCTGCATCTCTTCATTATCCCAATCGAATTGGCGCCGTTCGGGTTCATACATCCGCTGACTCATTTCAACCCGGATAAAATTCAGGCCAAGCCAGGATGCATGGTCGGTTACCTGCTTCCATCCTTGTTCGTCGGTAACAGGCGGATTGCCTCCATAGGCGCTGCCGCGGGGCGTACTGCCCTGCGGAAGGTACTTGTATCCTTCCAGGTTCAGTGGTATTTCCTTGCTGATAGCATGCCATGAAGCTCCCAGTCCGCCCTGGAGTGTATGAATTTTTTGAGAAGCATCAACACGAATGTGAAAAGCATCTTTATCGTTATTAGAACAACCTGCCAATAAGACAAGAAGTAAAATCAAAGAATTCAAAAATAGCCTCATACAAAAACTTTTAAAGTCAGGTAAAATCAGTATAATAAACTCAACTTCCTCTCGCAGACAGACCATCGAATATAACAGAACTTTTTTATAAAAGAAAACAAATAAATCGTTTTAAATTCAAAAATGGAATTATGCCGCAAGCCGCCGGCAGAATTCCTTCCCAATTGCTTTTTCTTTTCCAAATAAAAAACCATCTTTAAACTTCTAATGATTCATCAAAAAATAACAATATGGCAAAGTCGAAAATGACACGTGGTCAGTTTTTAGGTACAACTGCAGGACTGACATTTCTTACTTCCACCGGTTTCAAGTCTGGCTTGATGGGTACCATAATGAAAGAAAGCCGGAACGACTATTACATGACCGATGACATGAAGCGGAATTATGAAGTTGCCCTGAGCATATTGAAACCTACCAAAGCTCAGCTGGAACATGGCCTGGAACTTCACCGGAATTCCCTGGTATGGGAACCTTATGGTTTTATCCCCAGGTCGATTGATGGTACTGCGATAGCGGAGGCAGTTAATGATAATGCTTCTGCACTCGAATTGCAAAACATGCGTGAAGATATGATGATGACCCTCTATGCAGACAATGAGCGGGAAAGAAAGGAGTTTGAAAATGCATGGAAAGCAGCAGGAGTTACCTGTGTGGGTCAGAATGCCGGTGAAGAAAATAACCGTATAGATATTCTTTTAAAGCGCCTTGCGCGGTTTACCTATGCCACCGACAAAATTGGTGATTTTTTGATTAAAGCCGCTTTCCCCGATGATGTTGTCAGGGCCAAAAAGGAAAACAAACATGCAGTTTACCTGACAGGCAACGGGGTCCCAATGCCAATGAATTTTGTATCGGTAGAAGAAGAGCTGGCGTATATAAAAATATTCTTTCAGCTGGGAATACGTATGATGCACGTTACCTATAACCGCCGTAACCTGATTGGTGACGGTTGTGCGGAAACAGCAAACGGTGGACTGAGTGACTTCGGCAGGACAGTGATTAAGGAAATGAATAAAGTGGGTGTTATACCCGATGTGTCACATTCAGGATGGCAAACAAGCCTTGAAACCATTCAATTGTCAGAAAAGCCGGCGGTTGTCAGCCACAGTGTGGTTGCATCCCTGAATAAAGTCATTCGCTCCAAACCCGATGAAGTCATTAAAGCGCTTGCCGATAAGGACAGCTACATCGGGATTTGTGTGGTTCCCCGTTTCCTTGGAGGCACAGGCGATATTGCGGAAATGATGAGGCATATCGATTATGTGGTGAAAAAAGTGGGCCCCCGCCATGTGGCCATTGCCACCGACGTAGCCTATTGGTCACAATATGCAAACAAAGAATGGGAAAAAATTAAGGAATTATCAAAAAGACCTGCCAACTCAGCAAGGTCTGCATGGGAACAGCTTTGGGCAGATGAACCGTTTAAAACTCAACCGGAAATGAGCCAAAGTACGGCATGGACCAATTTCCCGCTCTTTACGGTAGGTATGGTTCAGATGGGGTATTCTGACGATGACATCCAAAAAATCCTTGGTGAGAATGTTTTAAGAGTTGCCAAAGCAACCTTAGACCTTTCCTGAACATTGGAACTGCCCAGGAAACAGGCCCAATAAAGATGCCGGCAATTTTCCGATGCCGGTAATCACCGGAAAAAAGTTTCCGTCCAATATGCCGATAATGGTGCCTGATTCTTCGGTGCATTATTATTTAAAGATAAAGAAGGTTGAAGGCAAATTTCCGATGGTAAAAAAATAACTGTTTTCCCGTTTGCAAATCAGATAAACCATAATATGAAACTAATATTAACCTTTATTTTCACTTTTCTTTACTGGCTGATTGCTGGCAGTCAAATTGTTCAGCAACCGGAAACCGGCTCCGACACCATCCTTTACGAAAAACTGTACCTCCACATCGACAGGGAAATGTATTCTCCGGGCGACGATGTATGGTTCAAGGCATACCTGGTTAGCGGGATCAACCACCAACCCATTCCAGGATTCAAAAATGTATATGTTGAACTGATATCAGAAAACGGAAGGATAATTGACCGGCGGCTGATGCTCTCCATAAACGGGGTCTCCAATAACGATTTCCACCTTCCCGATACCCTGGCCACAGGCCAGTATACAATTCGTGGGTACACCAGATACCTGCTGAATTTTGGCGAAGAAAGCCTGTTTCATCAAAAATTTGCCGTATCGCGTACAACCGATATGCCCGAAACTAAAAAGAAGCCAGAAGAACAAAAGCCCATCGATGTATCGTTTTTACCTGAAGGGGGCCATCTTGTTTTGAATGCTGCCAACTACATCGCCTTCAAAGCCATTGACGAAACGGGCAGGGGAATACAGGTAACCGGGAAAGTAATGGATGAAACCGGGCAGAAGGTTGCCTCTTTCGAAAGCAGATACAAGGGCATGGGAACGTTTATGTTTATGCCACAGGAAGGAAAGAAATATTTTGCATTTATTGATGGGCACCCCGGTTTTAAATACTCATTTAAAGATGCCCTCCCCGATGGTGTGGCCATCCATTATCAGCCAAACGGAAACAACCTGCAATTTATACTCAACCGCAACTTAAAAGCAAATAAGGAACGGAAATTGACCTTAACAGCTTCGCATAAGGGTCAGGAACTCTTTCGGGAGGAGGTTCATATGAACGGTTTTCAGCAACCGGTAAATGTATACAAAGGATTTTTTCCACATGGAATATCAAAAATCACCCTATACGATGAGCAAAACAATATCCTGGCAGAACGGCTGGTATTTGTTCGGAATCCGGATGAAAAAACCTTGAATATAACTACAGGCAAAAAAGAATACCAACCCCGTGAAAAAATAGCCCTGGAAATTGAATCCTTTCTGGACACAGAGGAAGACAGCATTGCCACCGGACTTTCGGTTGCAGTGGTAAACGAAGCTTACTTCAGCGAAGGGGGCAGGACGCAGACCATAGAAAGTTACCTGCTGCTGGATTCGGAACTGAAGGGGCCCCTCGAATCGCCCGCTACATTCTTTACAGATGAAGAAAACCTTTCAGCCGATGAAAAACTGGATCTTGTAATGATGGTAAACGGCTGGCGCAGGTACTACTGGGATGAACTGAAATATCGGTTTGATAAGCCGCTCCCCGGATGGGACGATACCGGGCTCACTATTGCCGGAGAGGTAAAATCGTTGTGGGGCGGAAAACCTGTTTCACGAGGAATGGTAGAACTGGGCCCGTTTTCCGGTGAGTTTCTAATCTTAAAGGACACTACCGACGAGAAGGGAAGGTTCAGCTTTAAACGGCTTTACCTGAAAGACTTTGCACTGGTCATGATAAATGCCTTCAACAGAAAGGGAAGACGGAGCGTAGAGGTTTTATATGAACCCACTGCTCTTTTTGATACGGTTGTCCCTTTTGGAGAAGTAAACCGGGCTGCCCGGAATATGGAATTATATGAAAGTTACAACCGAAGCAGTTTTAACCGGCATCTGGCTGAACGGGAATTCAAGCTGGAACACGGGAGCATTCTCCTTGGAGATGTGAATGTGGTTGAGGAATACAAATCAGGTCCGGTTGTTACAGGAAATTATGGATTTCCCGACAGAGGATTTATGCTTACCGATGCCAATCGCGAGGAATATTATGACATTATTAAATATTTACAATTTGAAGTTCCTGAG